>DASTYM010000257.1:0-11367 GCA_035764995.1 Cyclobacteriaceae bacterium
TTTTGGATGGAATGACGCCCAATATAAAGAAGAACTAAATAAATTAAATCAAGCAATCAACGAAGCAACACTTAAGAATTGAGAATTAAGATTTGGGATTTGGGATTTGGGAATTCGAATACCTGATGCCTAATGACTAATGCCTAATGACTAATGCCTAATGCCTAATGCCTAATGCCTAATGACTAACCTACGACCCATGACTAATGATAAATATATAATCGCACTCGATCAGGGCACCACAAGTTCACGAGCAGTTCTGGTAAATTCAAAAGCGGAGATTAAAGGAATTACTCAAAAGGAATTCACCCAGATTTTTCCCCAGCCTGGATGGGTAGAACATGACCCAAGAGAAATTTTGAAAACACAGCTTGGTGTGCTCACCGAATTGATTGAAAAAAATAAGTTAACTGCCAATGCAATTGCTGCCATTGGAATAACAAACCAACGCGAAACAACAGTTGTGTGGGACCGCAAGACTGGTGCACCTGTTTACAACGCCATCGTGTGGCAGGACAAGCGAACGGCCTCTATTTGTGAAGAATTAAAATCCCGCGGACTCAATGATTATGTACGCGAAGCAACCGGGCTGCTCATCGACTCATATTTTTCAGGCACCAAGATCAAGTGGATTTTAGATAATGTAACCGGAGCACGCGAAAGAGCAAACAAGGGTGAACTTGCCTTTGGCACAATTGATACATGGCTCATCTGGAACCTTACAAACGGACGAGTACATGCCACTGATGTGACAAATGCATCACGGACGATGTTATACAACATTCGTGAGTTGAAGTGGGATGAGAAGTTACTAAAGGAGTTAACAATTCCTGAAAGCATGCTTCCTTCTGTGCATCCTTCATCACACGTGTTTGGGCATACCCAAATTTTTGATACTTACATTCCAATTGCCGGTGTCGCAGGCGATCAACAAGCAGCTTTATTCGGGCAAGCATGTTTTGAGCCTGGAATGGCCAAGAATACATACGGAACGGGTTGTTTCATGCTGATGAACACCGGAACCAAAATTCAGCAATCTAAAAATGGATTGATTACGACTATTGCCTGGTCATTGGATAATAAAGTGGAGTATGCGTTAGAAGGAAGTGTATTTATCGCAGGTGCAGCTATTCAATGGCTTAGAGATGGATTGCACATTATTGACCAATCAAAAGACTCAGAATATTTTGCTTCTAAAGCGTTGGGATCAAATGATGTTTATGTTGTACCTGCTTTCGCTGGATTAGGCGCACCATATTGGGACATGTATGCGCGTGGTGCAATTTTTGGACTGACCCGTGATACTGGCAAGGAGCACCTGATCAAGGCAACGTTAGAATCACTGGCCTACCAAACAAAAGATATTCTCAACGCCATGCAGGAAGATTCAGGTGTAACCCTTTCGGCATTGAAAGTTGATGGAGGAGCGTGTGCAAATAATATTCTCATGCAGTTTCAGGCAGATATTTTAGGAACTGATGTTGAGCGGCCACAAGTGATTGAATCAACAGCTATGGGTGCTGCATACCTTGCGGGGATTCAAGCAGGTATCTGGAAGAAGAATGATATTGTGAAGAATCGAGTGATTGAAACGAAATTTCAACCTTCGATGGGCAAAGAGATAAGAGAAAAGCTTTACAAAGGATGGAAGAAGGCTGTGGAAAGAACGAAAGGGTGGGTGGAATAGTCGACAGAAATTGCTGGGTGCTCCAACTCACCCCATTAATGCGATTACTGGCCTGATAAGTTATATAACCCCTCTCTTCCAGGAAGAGAGGGGTAGCACAATTTTTGAAGTTCAAACAAAAGTTTTTGGGGTGAGTTGGAGCACGCAGTTTGCTGACATTAAACAAACTCCTTCGAAACACTTAACTTCCGCGAATGCGCAATCCTCGAATACAACTCCCCACTCGGTCTTCTATATCGATCTTTCGTTACCGGATCACACTCATACAATCCAAATCTCATTGATGGTCCGAGATGCCACTCGAAATTATCCCAGGTGCTCCAGAAATAATATCCACGAATATCAATTCCATCCTGAATTGCCTGGTGCACAATCTGTGTATAATCCTGTATCGCCTGGAGCCTTAAGAAATCACTTTCATCGCAAACGCCATTCTCGGTAATGATGATGGGCTTCTTGTATTTGTTCCAGTAACGATCAATACACGTGCGTAAACCTTCTGGATGATATTCCCACAAGTCGTCATGTTTGCGACCCAGGGCTTTAAGTTTTTCAGGTGTTTCTAAATGATTGATTGGAAGCGGATCATGCGAGATGCGTGTGTAGTAACTCATTCCAAAAAAATCGACTCTTTCGAAATGACTCGGGCAATGCTCCATGAACCACCAATCGGCTAAACGTGCTGGGAACCATCCTAACAGGTTATCAGAATGAAAGATTGTGCAGTTGTGTGAGATTCCTACGGGCTGATCTGGAAATTTAGTTTTGATGTAATCATACACACGATCATGGGCCATGCCCATATTCTTCACAACCTTTCCTGCAAGAAATGGATTGGTTTTAAAAGGAGGGAAGAATGACGTTATCCATCCGTAGCTCGTGTACACGTTTGGTTCATTAAACGTATTCCAATACGAAACATACTGCCCGAACTCATCAACTGTTTTCTTTGCAAAGTCAATCCACAACGGAATGTTTTCCTCTTTTTCCCAACCACCAAGTTTCGAAAACCACAACGGGTTGGTAAAATGATGCAGCACCATCATGATGCTCACATTTTTGCTTTTAAGATCTTGTAAAAAGGAATGATATTCCTGAGCAGCTTCGCGATATAATTCTCCAAAGGGTTCGCGTTGTAATTTGCTCCACATCGGGCCCATGCGATAGGATGGAGCGAGTGATGCGATGATGTTGGCATCTTCCTGAAAGCGTTGTTCATGATCGGTAGTGCGATCAAAGATGCTTCCATCGCGGGCTTTGAATCCCTGCCAGTCGTGCTCGAATGCTGTTTCGATTTGCGCAGCTGCGGTGCTGGTTCCAAAAATGAAATGATCAGGGAAACGCAGCTTCATAGGGAGTGACTACTTGTGAGCAGTATTTTGCTCTTCTTCCCACTCACTCCAGTACTTTTTCAACTGAGAAATGTCCTGATCAAGACAAGGATAGAGTTGTTCTTTTTTCGGAACGTGAGGTTCTCTGCCTGAAGCCAGATCAATGGTGCTTAATCCTCCGGTCCATTCAAAATGCCCTGGGTCATAAGGCCTTCTCCATCTTCCGCCCCAGCGAAGTCCGAGACGTTCACCAACAGTTCCCACTTTTTTCCAGAGGACCGGATTGTGCCACACAGCTGAATCTCCAATGATTGGCACAACGTCAACTGCTAAACCATATTGATGTTTTGATTTCCCTCCACCTGAACGCGTATATTTTTTTCCCATGCCTTTGTATTCATTTTGCTTGGCATGTGTGCGATATGTTTCAACAAAAGCGAGTTCAATCCCTTTCGCTCTGCAAATCGAAATGAGTTGTTGCACTTTATCGCGAAAGTAGGGATGCAGTGCGTTTACATCGGTAATCATGGCCATGTCGCCACGATTTTTTCCAAAGGTGTGATTGCCAACGGTCGTCCACACTTTCCAGCCATTCTCGGTATCCTCATAAACAATAGCCGAGGCAGCAAGCTCTGCAGTTTTTACAGAGTCAAGCCACAACGATTTTTTAATAATTTCTTCACCACTTATTGGGTTCTCGAAGAGTGTTTCAAATCTAAGCTCCGTTACATGCAGGCTTCCTTGCGATGCTGCTTGAAGGGTTATCAGGGATAGGAATGCAAAAAATGCTGTCTTAAGGCGATAGCGCATTTATTTCAGGCTAAATTCCCTGCAAAGGTATCATTTTGGTTTGAATATAAAAGAAGTTTAGGGCCGTACTGGCTTGACCCTCAGGGAGTCATACTTCTTCTAACAAAGGTGTTGGGTCCTGATGGCTTTTCGCACTTTATTAAATGCATCATTTCCCACCGCTATAGTATTTTTATAAGCGAAGCAAACAATGCAATCCTTGTGCAATTTTATCGATTTTGTTGCACAATTTCCTGGTGCAATCGATTGAACCATTTCTTTTTGGCCTTTTTTTCAGTACTTTTGCGCCTCCTAATCACTTAACATTCTTCGATATGATAGAGACGCAGGCAGCAGTTAGCTCAACCTTTCAGGTAAAACACACAAGTCTTAATAAATGGGTAGCCGAGATAGCCAACTTATGCAAACCCGACCAAATTCGGTGGTGCGATGGCTCAAAAGAGGAATATGACGAATTGTGTAGCCTTTTGGTTGACAAAGGCACTTTTATCCGCCTAAATCCCTCAAAAAGACCTAATAGCTTTGCTTGTTTCTCTGACCCCAGCGATGTGGCTCGCGTTGAAGACAGAACCTATATCTGTTCCAGAAGAAAAGAAGATGCTGGTCCAACCAATAACTGGGTTGAGCCTCGTGAAATGAAACAGACCCTCTCAAAACTGCTGGAGGGATGCATGCAAGGTCGAACCATGTATGTAATTCCTTACAGCATGGGTCCTGTTGGTTCACCAATCTCTCACATCGGAATTGAAATCACAGACTCAGAATATGTAGTTGTAAACATGCATTTGATGACGCGTGTTGGTAAACGCGTGATGGATGTGCTCGGTTCAGACGGTGAATATGTGAAATGTCTTCATACCGTTGGTGCTCCACTTACCCCTGGCGCGAAGGATGAGAAATGGCCATGTAATCCAACTGTAAAATATATTGTTCACTACCCTGAAGAACGTTCAATTGTTTCTTACGGATCTGGATATGGTGGAAATGCGTTGCTAGGGAAGAAGTGTTTCGCGTTGCGCATTGCTTCTGCCATGGCGCAGGAAGAAGGATGGTTAGCCGAACACATGTTGATATTAGGAGTTGAGAGCCCTGAGAAAGAAAAGACCTATGTAGCGGCAGCTTTCCCAAGTGCTTGTGGTAAAACAAATTTCTCAATGCTCATTCCGCCAAAAGAACTCGATGGTTGGAAAGTAACTACAGTTGGTGATGACATTGCATGGATCAAGCCTGGCAAGGACGGAAAGCTATATGCTATCAATCCTGAAGCTGGATATTTTGGAGTTGCTCCCGGAACAAACGAGAAGAGCAATGCAAACGCAATGAAGACGATTTCGAAAAATACAATCTTCACGAACGTTGCCATTACTGCTGATGGAGATGTGTGGTGGGAAGGAATGACGAAAGAAGCTCCAAAAGATTTAACAGATTGGCGCGGACAAAAGTGGGACCCCGCATCAGGTAAACCTGCTGCTCACCCAAATTCACGCTTTACTGCTCCGGCATATCAGTGTCCCAGTATTGACAGTGATTGGGAAAACCCGAATGGCGTACCGATCAGTGCTTTTATTTTTGGAGGAAGAAGAAGTACAACAATTCCACTGATCTACCAGGCACATAACTGGAACTATGGCGTATACCTGGCTGCAACGATGGGATCAGAGCAAACAGCTGCTGCTTTTGGCGAAATTGGAAAGGTGAGACGCGACCCATTTGCGATGCTTCCGTTCTGCGGATATCACATGGGTGATTACTTTAACCACTGGCTTCAATTCGGAAGAGACATTCCAAACCCTCCGAGAATTTTTGGCGTGAACTGGTTCCGCAAAGACGAAAAAGGAAACTTCGTGTGGCCTGGCTTTGGCGACAATATGCGCGTACTGAAATGGGTTGTTCAAAAAATAAAAGGAAAATCAAATGCGGTAGAAAGCCCGATCGGCTGGATGCCTCATTACGAAGATATCGACTGGACAGGCTTGAATTTCACAAAACAACAGTTCGATCAGATCATGCTGATCGACCGCGAGCAATGGAAACAGGAATTGCTGTCGCATGCCGAATTATTTGAGCGCATGTACGACCGACTTCCCAAGGAATTTATTTTCATGCGAGAGCTTCTGCTGTCAAGCTTATGGCGGTCTCCGGAGAAGTGGAAGCTGGAGCCGGACGAGGCATAGTAAATGGTAAATGGTAATCAGTAATCGGTGGTCGGTAGTTGATGCACCGATTACTGATTACCGATTACTGATTACCGATTACCGATTACCGATTACCGATTACTGATTACCGATTACCGACCCTCTCTCCATTACGTGCGGTATTGACTAAATGGATTAATACACCTACTTTGACCGCGCCTAACCTAGAGAATTTTTGAATGAGTTCTACCAAGACTTTTTTCGGTCATCCGCGCGGATTAGCCACATTGTTTTTTACGGAAATGTGGGAGCGTTTCAGCTACTATGGAATGAGGGCCTTGCTTCTGCTTTTTATGGTCGCCTCTGTTGAAAACGGAGGGTTGGGCCTAGATGATAAAACAGGAGGAGCGATTTATGGTTTGTACACGATGGGTGTTTACCTCATGGCCTTACCAGGCGGCTGGTTGGCTGATAAATTCTTCGGGTTACGCAAGTCTATTTTTTATGGCGGATGTTTCATTGCGGCCGGTCACCTGATTCTGGCGCTTCCAACTACAGAAACATTCTTTATTGGATTGCTTTTCATTGTTATCGGAACAGGTTTATTGAAGCCAAATGTGAGTAGCCTGGTAGGTGAGATTTATCCTGCCGATGATCAGGTAAGACGCGATTCGGGATTTTCAATTTTCTTCATGGGAATTAACATTGGTGGTTTGATTGGGCCGTTGATTGTTGGCTACCTCGGACAAAAAGTCGATTGGCATTACGGGTTTGCAGCAGCCGGGATTGGAATGATTGCGGGTCTTATTCAATATAAACTCACGGAGAAAAGCCTGGGCTCAGCGGGCATTGAGCCTAACCGACTTTCAAATTCTGCAGACGAAGCTGCGCGTCAACAATCTATTAGGAGAAGTTTATGGATCACCGCAATCTTGGTCGTGATATTGATCGCTCTGTTGGTGTTCAAAATAATTTCATTTGACCCTGGCTTGATTGCAGGAGTTTCGGGTATCGTAATTCTGGCAAGTGCCGTCCTTTACTTCTTGTATGTTTTTCTTGCTGAAAAACTTGATTCAGATGAACAGAAGAAGGTCTGGGCAATTTTGATCATCTTCCTTACTGTTACGATGTTTTATGCAGGTTATGAAGGACAGGGGTCATCCCTGAATCTTTTTGCTGATCGCTACACCAATATGTTTATTGGTTCGTTTGAAATGCCTTCCAGCTGGCTGCAATCAGCACCATCATTTTTTGTGTTAACGCTGGTTCCTGTTTTTGCATGGCTTTGGGTAAAACTAGCGAGCAAGAACTTAAATCCGAGCACACCAATTAAACTCATGCTGGGATTAGTGTTTATGGGATTGGGTTACCTTGTGATGATGCAGGCTTCAAACATTGTTGTGGGTGGCGATAAACCATTGCCAACGTGGCTCATTACTACGTATTTCTTTCATACCATTGGAGAGATTTGTCTTTATCCGATAGGCATGAGTGCAATCACCAAATTATCTCCAAAGAAATTGGTAGGGCAGATGATGGGTGTGTTCTTCATGGCGCTTGCACTTGGCAATCTTGTTGCCGGATTGTATGCAGGTGAATTTAATGCTGAGGCCATCACTAATAATCCTTCGGTGCTGGTGGATCTGTTTGGATTGATTGTGAAGATTATGTTTGTAGCATCAATCGTTGTGTTGATTTTTAGTAAACCCCTGCGTAAGCTGATGGGAAATATTAATTAAGTATATCTTTTTAACTAAATAACTATTCATGGCTGATTTAAAATCGTTTAAACCCTATATCGCGCCTGAACAAAATATTGCCGAGTTCACAGTAAAGTCTGTGCTGTTTGGAAGTTTGTTCGGAATTCTTTTCGGAAGTTCGACCGTTTATCTGGCACTCAAGGCAGGGTTAACGGTTTCTGCTTCTATACCTATTGCGGTTTTAGCGATTACACTGGGGCGCAAATTTCTGAAAACTACTATCCTCGAAAACAACATCATTCAAACTGCAGGATCAGCGGGTGAGTCTATTGCAGCAGGAGTTGTATTCACGCTTCCCGGTTTTATTTTCCTATCCCCAGGAGCAAACGGTGAAGCATTTTTCAACTACCTGACCATATTGATTCTCGCGGCTGTTGGTGGTATGCTGGGTACGATGATGATGATACCATTAAGGAGATCGTTGATCGTAAAGGAGCATGGAACTCTTCCTTACCCGGAAGGAACCGCTTGCGCCAGCGTCCTCCAGGCAGGCGAGAGGGGTGGAGTGTTTGCCCGGACTGCCTTTTTAGGGATGGGTGTTGCGCTTGTGTATGCGATTCTTCAAAAAATATTTCATGTGATAGCAGAAGCTCCTGCATTCGCAACCAAAGTCACGAATAAATTTTGGCCTTCCGCCACTATCAATGGCGAGATTACACCAGAATATTTGGGTGTAGGGTATATCATTGGACCGCGAATCAGTGGCGTGTTAGTGGCAGGTTCAGTGTTGGCATGGTGGGCTATGATTCCCTTAATGGCAACGTTGGTAGATGTTGATTTGGTTGTTGCACAACTGAATAAGCTTAATATTAAACTTGTGAAATTTGGCTGGGATGAATCAACTCACTCTTTCGCCAATTATTCCGGTGCGATTTACAATGCATACATTAAGCAAATTGGTGCTGGTGCCGTTGCAGCAGGGGGATTTATAACGCTCATGAAAACGATCCCGACAATTATCAGTTCATTCCGCGATAGCGTGAAATCATTGCAAACCAAAACTGAAGCTGGTATTTCAAGAACAGAGCGCGACTTGTCGTTTAAGGTGGTGATTATTGGTAGCCTAGCCCTAATCGCAATCATTGCTTTGTTACCGAGTGGCATTATTCCGGGAGAAGGGATTATGCAAAAAGTGCTGATCGGGATTTTAATTATCGTTTTCGGATTCTTTTTTGTTACGGTAGCCAGCCGGATAGTTGGGTTAGTAGGGTCAAGCAATAGTCCGATCTCTGGAATGACTATCGCAACGTTGATGGGGACCTGTTTGATTTTTACTTCGGTAGGATGGAGCGGAGAATTTTACGAGCCCTTGGCATTAGTTGTTGGAGGCATGATCTGTATTGCGGCAGCGAACGCAGGTGCAACCTCTCAGGATTTGAAAACCGGTTTCATTGTTGGTGCAACCCCCCGTTATCAACAATATGCCCTATTTATTGGAGCGATTGTCTCTTCGATTGCGATTGGCCTCGTAGTCAAAACACTTGACATCCCTACTCAGGAGATGATAAAAAACGGAATTACAGAACATGCTATTGGTGACTACTACTCTGCTCCGCAGGCAACACTCATGGCAACACTCGCTAAAGGCATCCTTTCCTACAACCTCGATTGGCAATTCGTTATGGTTGGTGTCTTTATTGCCATCATGATTGAATTGTGCGGAATCAAAGCGCTTGCGTTCGCAATCGGTCTATATCTCCCGCTTTCAACAACCCTTCCGATTTTCGTGGGAGGTGCTATTAAGGGATTTGTTGACTGGAGGGCGGAACGGAGAAAAGAAGTTGTTACGGAAGATGACCTTGGCAAGGGAAGCTTATTTGCAACGGGGTTGATTGCAGGTGGCGCACTAGCTGGTTGTATTGTGGCGTTACTTTCAGTAAATGGAACGGTGGAGGCATTTATAAAAAGCATAAGCGCTGAACACGGAATTACCGCCATTTTAGGAACAGGAGGTTATTTCGTAATGGCCGTGTTATTCTTTGCTGGAATGTCCTTTATGCTCTATCGGCAGGCAATTAAAAAATCTGATATTGAACTTTGAAATAGAAACAAAAACCTGACGAGAATCGTCAGGTTTTTTTATCATAAACAATTCGTCTTACAACGTCTTCCAAACCATCGCCACTTTTCCCCTCGTTCGCATGGATTCAATGTAGGCTATTGCATCTGGAATTTGTTCATATGAATACGTCTTCTCGATATGAACTTTAATTTTTCCGCCCTCAATGAGTGATGCAAGTGTCTCAAGATCTTTCGTATTGGCCTCGGCAGTAAATTGAGAGAGCGGAAACTTGCCAAAGCTTCTTTTTAGCATGACGCCCATCATATGACCCACAGTAGTGAAGCCTGTCAATACGCCTCTCTTGCCCATTCGCTTGAAATCATCAAAGTAAAGATTGCCATTTGTATCGATAACGAGGTCGTATTTTTTATTGTGCTGATGAATATTTTCCTGATCATATGCAATAACATGTTCCGCACCTAAAGACTTTACAAAGTCAACGTTTCTGCTGGAACAAACCGCGGTCACATGAGCACCGTAAACTTTTGCAAGTTGAACCGTGAAATGCCCGACTCCCCCTGTAGCGCCATTAATTAAAACCGATTCACCCGATTTAAGGTTTCCGTACGTTGTAAGTGCCTGTAAAGCGGTTAACCCGGCTACCGGCATGCTCGCCATGATAGCAAAATCGATCCCCTGTGGCATTTGAGCACATACATTTACAGGGACACACGTGTATTCAGCAAAAGCTCCTCCGTTAAGTGTTTCTCCGAACACCCGGTCTCCAACATTAAAATTTTTTACGTTGCTTCCAACTTCCTCAACGATACCGGCAAAATCAGCTCCCGGGATTTTATCCTTAGGTTTGAATAGTCCGAAAGTAAATCGAGCGAAAAATGGTTTTCCCCGGAGAATATGCCAGTCAGCAGGATTGGCCGAATTTGCAATAACTTTTATCAGCAGATGACCATCTTTCACCGATGGTTTTTCCATTTCCTCCAGTTGAAGTACCTCAGGTCCTCCGTATCTTGTTTTTGTAAATGCTTTCACACGTATTTCTTCCTTTAACAAGTCTCTCTCTCCAGCCTCTGGACCTGGCTGTATATTACCTTTCAAAATTTGGACTTAATTAAATCATAGGCAGGCTACCCTTGATGACTTGCCTCAGCGCTGATGTCAATGATCTCTTTTAATTCAGCTAATGCCTGAGTTTCTGCTTCATCCACCTCACCGTCAGCGGTAACAATATCGTACATATCCGCATATACTTTATATTTCTGTGCGAACTTTATATGAGGGAAATAACTGAAGGTGTCCTTAAAAAGAATCCTTAGTTTCGATTTGTCAAATGCCTTGTACTCTTTGATGGCAGCCTGCAATCTTTCTTCAATCTTATCATCGAAAGGGTAGAGCTTGCTCATTTTTTCTCTGATAACTCCCAATTCTGCCTGGTGAAAATCGTCATCAGCATGAGCGATGTGCACATATAAGAAAAGAACAAAGTCGGCAAAGGATTGGTGGATGACCATGGGGATGTAGTTGTGGAGCTAAGTTATTAAAAAAGTTCTGGTTTCCAGTTGCCGGTCTCCAGTTTCCGGTGACTGGCGACTGGTGACCAGTAACCGTCCCAAAGTTCATAAAA
>DASTYM010000258.1:0-8259 GCA_035764995.1 Cyclobacteriaceae bacterium
GCAAGTAATTAGCGGCTTAACAAAAGACGTTAGCTATACCGCCTGTATCAGTTATTTGTATAAGGAGGGGCTCATCTCGAAATCGAAAAATACTTGCAGTGGGTTTCGCTTTCATTAGATGAAGCAATCAATGCTTCCAGCGAAGCTTGAAAAATAAGAGTGTAGATGCCAGAACGAGTGTAACAATATTGGCCAGGATCACAGGCAAGTCATTGATCAGGAAACCATATGCAAGCCACATGGCTACGCCAAGGGTAAAAATAGAAAACATGCCCAATGAAAGGTCTCTGGCAGAGCGCGTTCTCCAAGTCTTAATAACCTGTGGTAAGAAGGCAATGGTTGTAAACGCACCGGCTACTAAACCTAATAAACTTACGGTATTCATAATCTGAGAGTCAATCAGATACAAAGTAACGAAATAAGGCTGAGTGGGTTAGCCGAATGTAAGGTTAGTTACCAATCGTTTGAGCTACATCGTTTGCGGAAAACGCTTTTTGCTTCAAAAAACCTGATTATATGTCTGATTTTTTCAGCTTCAGGTAACTGATGTAATTGAAGATAAGGGTCCAGGCGGAAGCAATCAGGAATAGCTTAATATCAATGTAATCCTTGATCTCCTGGAAGGCGTAGCGCTGATACGGGAACTCAATCAAATACCAGATCGACTTCATTGGAAAAAAATGCTCAATCCAGGGAAGTTGGTCGTCAATATTTGCTGTAATGATCCATTCAATCATTTGTGAGAGCAGCAAAAGTATAATGGTTAATCCTGAACGCTGAATCAAAACACTAATCATCAATGCATATGACAGAAAAAAAAATACTTCAAGGAAATATGCGATAAAAAACTCTGTGTCCGTAAAAATATTTGAGTACAATATGGAAGGGCTGTAAATTAAACCAGTCACCAACCCAATGACAAAAATCATTGCCACACTCATCAGGCTCAACAGCACATTTGTTAAAATTTTTGACCAAAGAAATTGCGAGCGGCTTAATCCATCGATAATATTCTGTCGAAGCGTTCGGTATGAGAATTCATTCGTGACAGAGATCACGACCATGATGGCGAGTACCACTTTAAAGCAACCACAAAACCAAATAAGGTTCAACCAGACATCCGGGAAATGGTACAAAGGAATTCTATTGATATTTATTTCCTGTCCAAAACCTTCGATCATGCGGGCCAATAATTTCAAAAACTCCATTCCGCTGGCTGTAACAAAAGCGAGCGTTATAAAATAGAGTCCGCATACAACCCAAAACGTGCGGTAGTTGGTAAGTTTCTTAAGATCTATTTTAAGGAGATGAAGCATATCAGTTTACAATTTTGGGTCGGCCTCTGCTAAAATTTCCAGGAACTGCTTTTCTAAACTTTTCTTTTTGGTGACGATATGGGAGGCCGCAACACCTTTCTCAAATAAAAATTTATTGAGGTCCTGACTGCGGAATCCATCACGCAAGGAAACGTGGAACAAACCATTGTCGCGGTTAATCCCCGATGTGCCCTTAAAAGCAAGCAGAATTTCATTCAGGTTTGCAACATCTGCAAAAACCTCAACCGTTTCAGCTCCTTTGCCCACATCATCCACAGGGCCTGTGTGAACCATAGTTCCTTTTTTCAGCACTGCAAAATGAGTACATACTTTTTGAACTTCGTCCAGCAGGTGGCTTGCCAGGATGATAGTCTTTCCATTCGCGGCAATTTTCTTGATGATATCACGAATCTCTGCGATACCCATTGGATCAAGGCCGTTGGTTGGTTCATCGAGAATCAACACGGTCGGGTCATTCAATAAGGCAGAAGCAATTGCCAGTCGCTGCTTCATGCCCAAGGAATAGGTTTTATACTTATCGTCTTTGCGTTCGGTCAATTCCACCAGGTCAAGAACTTTAGGAATATTTTCAGGCGGGCACTCTTTGATCATGGCATTCAGCTCCAGGTTTAACTGACCGCTGAGATAAGGGTAAAAAATCGGGTGCTCTAATACAGCTCCTATTTTCTTTCGTAACTGGTGCGTTGGCTTTTCTCCGAACCACAAAAATTCGCCCGCTGAGGGATTGGTTACTCCCATCAACATTCCGAGGGTGGTAGTCTTTCCGCTTCCATTTGGTCCAAGCATCCCAAATACCTGCCCGGGTTTTACTTCCAGGTTAAGGTTATTGACCGCACGCAGTCTTCCAAAATCTTTTGTAAGGTTGCGAATCGAAAGAACAGTTTCCAATGGTGACTTTTAGTTAGCGTAACAAGTTGCAACTATTAACGGAATTTTAACAGGCAGGTTTACTTATTTCTTATCGTCATCATTCTTCTTCTTTTTCTTGGGGTCGTTCTGGTTTGTAAATTTCTCGATTTGACCTCCGATGTCCGAACTTTCGCCAAGCGCTTTGTACAATGATGTTACCTTATCCATGGCAATGCTGCCAACGATATCCAATACATATAGATTGGTTGAATCATTTACGAGTACAACGGTGCCTTTCACTTTTCCTCCGCTGTCATTTAATAACACATCAAAATTTTTCCCCTGGTAGCGACTGGTCATAATTTCTTCATAAGACTCGCTTTTATACCCAGCCAGAAGTTTCTTATAGTCAGCAGTTTTAAATGTTTTTGCCTTATCAATCATCAGGAATTTCATTTTTTCAATATTCTTGATGAGCTCATCATAATCCTTGTCATCGGTCTGATTGAGCATTCTTAGCGTATTATTATAAAAGAACAGTGACAAGGCTTGGCTGTACTTTTTATGAAGATCCTCAGTGGTTTTGGTTTGTGCAGCAGCTACTAATGAACCACAAAATATTAACAACAATAAACTTATTTTTTTCATGGGGTAAGAATAGTGCAGGCAGTAGGCAAAAAGCAATAGGCAACCAATTATTGCCTACTGCCCGGTGCTTACTGCCTACTTATTTTAAGGATTATTTTTCAATTTTTCTTTTTATCACCGTCATGGTGGATTTTTTCGAGTTTTTCCAACCCATCTACATCCATCTTACGACCAATCTTGGAAATCGCTTTCAAGTCAATCTCCCCAAAGATGCTGAGCATCATAAAATCATCTGCGCCACCCATGACCATGACCAGTTCATTGATTTTTCCGCTGACTTCTCGGATGAAAAACTTCATGTCTTTGTCTTTATCACGAACTGACATCAATTCTTCATAGTCCTTTGTAGCAACCAACGCGTATGCTTCTTTGTAAAGCGCCCTGGCATCACTTGAGTTTTCTTTACCCAGAACTTTCAATCCTTTCAATTTACTGATTGCATCTACAATCTCTTTATCTTCCGGGGTTTGAACATCCATGTTGGTGATCAGGCTAAACATTTTACTGGAAATGGTAGCCGTGGTGAATGATTCATCGGTAGCATACTTTGCAAAAAATTTGCTTACAGCCTCACCTTGTGCAAATACTCCTGTACCCACCGTGATCATTATTAAGAGTGCAATTATCTTTTTCATATTCGTTCGTTTCATATTAGATTAAAGTTCCTTTTTATTTTTTTCCTTGGTTTGAATTTTCTCTTGTGCTTCGTTGAGCATATTAATTTTCCTTGCTTGTTTTTCTGCGCTGCCAAATCCTTTGGAGATCATGAGCAACGCCTTCTTGGTTTCCTCCAATGCTTTTTGCGGATCGTCAAAAGTATCTTCTATGGCTACAGGGTCACTTTTCTTGATTTCCTGTCGAACAAAAAAAACAGCTGCCACCAGCACCGCAACACCGGCTGCAATCTTAAGACTGGTCTGAACCAGATTTGTTA
Source organism: Cyclobacteriaceae bacterium (assembly GCA_035764995.1). Lineage (GTDB taxonomy): Bacteria > Bacteroidota > Bacteroidia > Cytophagales > Cyclobacteriaceae > UBA2336. Next base: position 3,769 of record DASTYM010000258.1, read on the forward strand.
CGCGGCCTTTTGGTTTTTCTAAATGGGCTAACACGCTTTTATCGAATTGCGGGTTAACGCCTTTATTTTTTTGCTGCTCGAAATAGTAAAACAGGTTTGCGGTTTCTTTCCACTGTTCCGGAACAGACTCGTTGCGAAAATATTCGCGCAATTGTTGCTCCTCTTCCAGGGAGGTCTCACAATCCCAATATTTCTGCAGCAATTCTTCTATTTTCTTAGAGTCCATACGCATTAATCTTCAAAAGTTTTTCTCTTACGGCATTCCTGGCCCTGAACAGGTTTACTTTCACCTGGTTCATATCAAGCTCAAGGATATCGCAAATTTCGTTGTATGTGTATCCCTCCACATCGCGGAGGTGAATAACTTGTCGCTGCTTCTCCGGCAGCGCTGCAATCAACTGACTTACATGTTGCATACTTTCAGTTATTTCTGTTTTTACATCCGGTGTTCTGTCTGTGTGCTGAACATCGAAGCTTTTTTCCAGTGAATCGGTCCCCTTTCGCTGGATAGACCGGAGCTTGTCGAGCGATAGATTTTTTGTGATTCGCATGCACCAAGCCTCCATATTCTGAATCTGATCCATTTGCTCGCGGCCATTCCAAACCCGTATTAATACTTCCTGCACAACATCCTTGGCATCGTCATCATTACCCAGCATCCGCAGGGCAAACCTAAAAAGCTTGTTTTTAGCAGGTAAAACGCGGTTTTGAAAAGCTTCCAAATCCATTCATTAAATACATTAACGAGACGGGCCCAACCGCTCGATGTTACAGGATTAAAATAAATTATTTTGACACTGGATGCTGGATTCTTGACATTGGCACCAGCATCCAGTATCCAGTATCCAGCATCATTTCTTTCTCTTCGCCTTCGCCTCCCTAACCAGCTTAGTATCCACATTTTCCCTGGTGATATATTCGTAATTCCCCTTTCCAGCCGATGTTAAACGCTGCAGGTTTTTAGCCGATTGAGTGGTTTTCCCAAAGTTGAATACAGAAATAAAGATATCTTCGCCAGAAAATTTTTTCACCAGATCAAATGTCTCTTCACTGACTGGGAACTCTCCATCAGTCGCAAGAATAATCCGGTTATTACCGCCCCGAATATAATTTCCATCAGCCACTGTGTACGCAAGCTTAACACCTGCATTTCCATCCGTTTTTCCTTCCGACTTCAATTGCTCAATTACTTTTTTGATTTTTTCTTCCTCTTTAAAGGAAATTGGCTGCAGCGCAACCTTTGCTTTTCCTGAAAAGATGACAATTGACACTTCGTCCTCAGGTCGCATCATTTTAAGGAGCAACAACACCGACTTTTTGAGAAGCGGAAGTTTCTCAGGATTATTCATGGAACCCGAAACATCGAGCAACAGCACCATATTGTTGGTTGCATAACCTTCCATCGACATGAAATTCTCGCCCGGAGTTGAAAGGTAAACCGTATCACGCTTCTCTATATAAATAGTATCCTGGCGGACTGTTTCGATTCTGATAATATCAGTAATCCGCACAGTGTCATGAATTACCCTTCCGGATGGATCAACAGCAACCGCGTGTTTTTCAGGATTCACCATTTGCTGTTGAACTTCCGGCTGAACAAGCGGAGCAGGACGCTTCTTAACGGCATCCAGATCGGGGTAGCGAACAATGAATAACTCGGATTGTTGCACTACTTTCAACAAAGGAACCGGTGACAACTCCGCAAAACGGTTGTACTCGTTTGACAGACTTTGATTGTATGTATAGATCAGTTCATTGTAAGGGTGCCGGTTCGGGTCGGTTACTTTTTTCGTTTTGATCGCTGACACCTTTTCACTAAACAACCTGGAGTATTCTGCAATGTCTTCATACGGAGAATACGGGCAATTGCCATTGTAGCGTCCCAGTTTTTGAATGCCTTTCAGGTTATTGAATTCATTCACCATCAGCGCTCGCCAATGTTCATCAATTTTTTGAGTTAATGGTGTGTACGCTGAGTCTCCCAGGAAATATTCCTTTGCTTTAAATAATTCTTCCCGGTCCAGATTTATTTGGTTCAGCAACGCTCCTCCAGAAACAACCCATGAACTTTTAGAATCAGCTAGTTTATACGAATCATAGATTGATCTTACATCTTTGTAGAGCTGTTCCTTCCGCAAATCAAATATTACAGATAGTTCCGCATAGCGCTTTACAATATTCTGTGCAAAATCTAAACTGTCTTTTGTTAACTGCTTTTCTGCTGCCGCTGCGAGAAGTGAATTGTTCCACTGATTGATCTCATTTAGGATGCTCTGCAATACATCTAATTGCCCGATCAAAGGTTTCTGATACGCAGCTTGTAACGAATTGGTCTCTTCCTTGGTCTGCTGATACAATGTTACTGGTACCTGGAAGTCCTTGTAGTAATGGTACAAGGAAGCTTTTCTTCCTTCTTTTAAGGCAACTTTTCCAGAAACAACCGATCCGTTTAAGTTACGCATTGGTTGAAGCATATTGTGAATCTGGCGTAGCCCTTCATTTATGTACTCCACATAATTAGTAAGGGATTTATGGGTGGATTTGGAAATCGGGGTTGCTACCGGAGTAATAGTAAACGGAGTTCGATTGGTCTCCTGAAATGGAACCACCTCTAATTTAATTTCTTTCTTCTCACCGCGAATTTCAAGGCCAGGAACATACATGGCAGCATACAGCCCTCTGTAGGCATCTTGAGAAGCAAACTTTGAAAAGGTATTGATGTCAGAAATGAGAACTCCATTATAATAATTGATCATTCCCAAATAAACATCGTTACTATGTTTATCAGAAGCACGTTTCTCGTAGGTGTATTCATCTATACCGTTCCGTTTGGTTTGTTGCAGTGATTCCAGTCCTTCAATAAACGATGGATACATGCTTGACGCAGGATACTTCAGCGTGGGCTTACTCGCTTTCAGCTTTTCGATTTGTTTGTCATTCTCCAACACATGTTGTTGAATTTTTTCAACCGGCCAACCCGTATGAGTACCTTCTTCGAGGTTGCAGGTCCATAAATCCAGAATAGCTTTTTCGCGTTTGATTTGCTCACGCATCAGTTTGGCAGCCACGTGATTTGCATTTGCATTATTATGAGGCTGAAGTTTATAAAAGACCTTCTCAGTCTGGTCTGCCAACAGATCTTGTGACTTTCGATACACTGCGATAAGCGATACTACTTCAGTGATTAATGCATCGAATCCTTTAAAATCATCACGCTGATAATCTTCCAGCCTGAAATAAATCTCGAGTGCCTTACATTTTTCATCCAGTCTTTTCCAATTATCATTGACAGCTTTGGCACTTGAAGTCAGTCCGCTAACATTGGATGCGCCCAATGCGGCTCCGTTCTTTACAGCTTGCAGATAAATATCATCAATGAATTCGGAAGGACAGGTATAGGACCGCATTCTTCTGTGCTTGTCCTTTTTATAAGAATTAACATCTGCATAAATAGATTGAACTGACTTGCCAATAGCTATTACCTCCTCTGCAGAGCGGTTAGCCACTTCCATGTATTGGAGCAAAGCCTTTTGCTGCGGCTCTGTAAGCGATTGTGCTTGCACAACAGGCGATAGCAACAGGAATAGAAAGAAATACCTGTACATTTTACTAACTTACTAAAATATACGGATAGATACTTTTAAGTCATGGAAGAGCAGGATGAAATAATTGTTTTCAAACGTTTTGAAAGTGCCATTGATGCCAACATCGTTAAAACGAAACTGGATGCCAACGGAATTCCATGCTTTCTCACAGAAGAAAACCTGGCCAATCTTTATCCCTTACAAAATTTTCTGGCCATGGGCGTTCGCCTTCACTTATTCTCAAGAGATATAGAATGGGCTAAAGCTGTTTTGAACGAGAATAATCTTTCCATCAACGAATAACAACATCACCTAACGCTTGTTATCATTTCTTACTGACTTATCTTTCACCTATGCCAGCAAGAATAATTATCGGAGTCATGGGGCCTGGCGAAAACGCTACCCCTGAAGAAAATGAAATGGCCTACGCGCTCGGTGCAGCCATCGCCAAACAAGGTTGGGTGGTGCTTACCGGTGGAAGAAGTTTTGGTGTGATGGATGCTGCCATGAAAGGTGCTTCTGACCACAATGGACTAACCATTGGAGTGCTTCCACGAGAAGATACTAAAGGTGCTTCGATGCATGCACAAATCAAAATTATTACAGGCATCGGCAGTGCGCGTAATAATATTAACATTCTCACGAGTCATGTAGTGGTGGTATTGGGAATGGCAGCAGGAACAGCCTCTGAAGTAGGGCTTGCACTCAAAGCCAATAAAAAAACAATATTCTTAAATCAGGATGAACTCACAATTGAGTTTTTCAAAAAGCTCGGCACCTACAAGGTTGTAACAACCAGTACAGTGAAAGACACAATCGATCACATCAGCGATTTTATTTCGATGGGTCAAATCCGCTAACTCAATCAACCAGGTTGATCATCGAGCCTTTGATGCTGATGGCGCGA
>DASTYM010000259.1:0-3923 GCA_035764995.1 Cyclobacteriaceae bacterium
ACATTGCTTATACTCTTTGGTGAGATAGAAGATTTCTCCGATCCGATATTTTGCCTCAGCACCGTATTCGTCACGGGCTGTGTTGAGTGTATTCAGAAATTCATCTTTTGCGGTTTCGTAATCGCCACGCGCCATGGCCGACTTACCCAAATACAATGATGCCTTGTTCTGGGCTCCTGCATTTACGTTACCCTTCTGGATAATCATGTTAGCATAGGCATCCACGGAGTCGTATTTCGCCAACAGGAAAAAGGATTCCATTAAACCAGACCAGGCGGTGTAGAACTCTTTTTTGCTTGCCGCAATTTTTTCAACGCGATGAAAACTCACAATAGCCTGATCATACTTGCCTTGCTTAAATTGAATCTCAGCAATTCGGCCAATCACTTTGTTCCATAAGCTGAAGGTTGGGTCATTTGACAACTCAGTGTAGATGAGCAATGCTTTGTCGAGCACGGAAAGTCGAAAATGTGATTCTGCCGTATAATATTTTACGTCCGGAATTTTTGCGCTTTCAGGATAGGTATTTGAAAAAGCAGTGAAGCTTGTAATAGCTTTTTGATATTGCTGATCGAAGTACAAGTTTTTGGCTGATTCAAACTCCACCACTTCAAGATCTTTGTTGCCCGGGTTGGCCTTCTTGAATTCAGCGAGGTATGTTTCAAACTCTGCCCCTCTTCCGGCAATGCCCAGCACTTCCTGAAGCGGAAGCAACACCTGTTGAGCAACCGGATGGGTTGGGAATTGCGTCAACACCGCACGATAATCGTTAATTGTTTTATCGTACTGTTTTAAATTATAAAATGAAGCCGCCCTTCGCATGTAGGCATAGGGCAAAAACCTGGTACTGGTGTTTTCATTGATCAGCTGTGAAAACCCATCGGCTGCTGTTTGATAATTACCCTGCTCAATTTCAAATTGGGCTCGCTGAAAAATAGCCTCATCGCGATATTGAGATTTCGGGTAGTTTTTAATCAGCAATGCAAATTGGTTTCGTGCTTCCTCATATTTTCTGAGGACACCATTGATAACACCGGTCTGAAAAATAATGTAGTCGTCATCAGGTGAATTCAGTTGACGTGCCCTGTTGTATTGTGTGATTGCTTCCGGATAGGATTTGCTCACATAGTAACAATCCGCGAGGCGTAAAACACCATCACTCAGGTTTGATTGACCTTTTGCAGCCCTGTTAACAAACTCCTTAAAGTTAAAAAGTGCTTCCGGGTATTGCTGCAGGTTATAATGACAATAACCTAATCCATATCGTGTTTTATTGAAAAGCTCAGCATCAACTGAAGCACCCAGTGCAATGACCTTCTTATAATGCGGCAAAGCCTCTTCATACTTTCGTCCAATCGAAAAAGCCTCTGCACACCAGAAGCTTGCCAGGGCAACATATTTTTGATCCGATGAACTGGTGAGTGATTTCTCAAATGACTTTACTGCTTCAGCATAATCTTCTTTATTGAAAAGCTCTGCGCCTTTTAAATAGGTTGCTTTTTGATACGCCTTATCCATGGAGGCACCCCGTTGCGGAAGCGATTCAATGTATTCAATGGCCTTGTTGTAATTATTTCCATCCACATACGATTGAGCCAGCAGCTCTTTTACTTCAACCGTGCGACTACTTTTTGGATATGTGACGAGGAATTTTTCAAACTGAGGTATTGCCAAATCTCCCTTACCGAGATCGTATGAAACCTTTGCGTGTTGGAAGGTACTTTCTTCCACGAGCTTTTCATCATTCTTACAATTGCGCGAGTGGGCAAATGAGTTTAACGCAAATTGTTTATTCCCCTGCTTTAAATACAGGATGCCCAAATAGTAAGAAGCATAAAAGCTTACCGAATCCTGTTTAGCTGCTGAAGTCTTTAAATATTGAGTTGCTTTTTCATCCTGATCTAATGCGTAATACGAATATCCCGCACGAAACAAGAGGCCGCCCGGGGCTTTCGCTTCATTGTCTTCCAGATATGATTCATATGCGGTAACAGCATTCTTATAATCCTTTTTAAAGTAATAGGCATCTGCCACCAACATTGAAATTTCATCATAGTTTGAAATTTTATCAGCGCGCGGTTGGAGAGTGCCTGCATACTTGATCAATTCATCGTACTTCTTTTGCTTGTAATAAACGCTGGTGATCAAGCTTGGTACAATTGTAGAATATGAAGTATTGGCTTCGGCCTTTTTTAAATCAACAAGCGCATTATCATATTCACCCTTCGAATACTCTATAAAGCCTGCATAATAGTTGGCAGCCGGTGAGTACTGACTCGTCTGAATTTTTACGGAATTAAACTGCACGAGGGCTTCATCCAATTTCTTAAGGTTAAAATAACTATAACCCCATTTGAAATGACCAACGGTTTGCTCCTCTTGTCCGAGCCCTGCGAAATTAACCTTACCATAGTACGATGATGCCTTGGTGAACTCCTTGTCTTCGTAGAAAAAATTCGCGAGATCGTAATAGGCCGTAGCACTGCGAGGGTTTGATGGATTACTGGCAATGAAATCTTCAATTAACTTCTCGCCATCAGAATGACCGAGACTTACTGCACAATACGCAATATAATATTCGGCATCTGCTCTGCGTGAATCTGTTGGTGAAGCTTGCTTCAGGAAAACCGAAAATACTTCACGTGCAGCACCAAAGTTTGAATGACTGACTAACTCGGTTCCTTTCTTAAATAACCTTTCTGTTTTACCTGCCGATAGTTGCTCCTGACCTTTTGTAACAAAGCTGAATAGAACGAAAAGAATGCACAACGAACTTGCTAACCTCACTGTAACGGGTTTTTTATGAATACAACATGCAGTCTTAAAAAATATTGCAAGAATAAGACCAAAAAATAAGTTGAAAAAATAAGCTCATGCTTCAATTGCATGGCCTTAAAGGTAATAAAATTTTGAATCACCTCTATTTTGCTGAGCGTTGGTTGTTGAACAAGACGATTTTTAATTCATCAATCGATAAACCAACTCACGAAGGATTTGACCTTCGCTGGCAGATCCTGTGTTAACGCCTTTCAACTTCAGATCGGCCTCTTTCAGTAACGAGATGTTGTTCAGGATTTTCTCTGTAGGATATTGTTGTAAAGCAAGGCTATAGTCACGAATTGCGTAAGGGCTCACTTTCAGCGCACTAACGAGTCCTTTCTCGCTTTTATCTGAAGCTAAAGCAGCCACGAGTACCTTACTAAAAAAAGAATACAGGAATGCCACAATCGGGATCATGGGGTTCTTCTTGGTGTTGCTTTCCATATAGTTAACGATCCTGGCAACGGCAAAAGAATTTCGTTGGAGGATTGCCTTCTGCAATTCAAAGATGTTGTATTCTTTGCTAATCCCTACCTGGCTCATCACCCGTTCGGGGGTAATGGGCTCACCCGCGGGAAGTGAGATCAGCAGCTTGTCGAACTCATTGGTTAACCGGTTTAGATCGTTGCCTACGAACTCGCACAATGCTAAAGCAGCCCGGTCATCAATAGAAATTTTACGCTCACTGGCATACTCCTTTACAAAGTCGGGCAGTTGATTATCGTAAAGTTTTTTATATGTGACCGATGTCGTGAGCTTTTCAATATTCTTCCCCAATTCTCTTCGCTTATCCAACGATTTGTGTTTATGAGCAAACACCAGAATCGTACTGGGTGACGGTTGTTTCAGATAGTCTAACAAAAGCTTCGCTCCTATCTCCTTATTCAAATCCTGAATTTCCTGAGCTTCCTTAACGATCACTACCTGGTATTGCGACATCATTGGAAACCTTCGGGCATGTGTCAGCAACACGGCCATGGTAACATCTTTGCCATACAACACGACCTGATTAAAACCCTTCTCAGCATCGGTCAATGCATTGGCTTCGATGTAATCTGAAATCAAATCGATAAAGTAGCTTTCCTCTCCCTGTAGAAAATAAA
>DASTYM010000260.1:0-3013 GCA_035764995.1 Cyclobacteriaceae bacterium
ACCTTCATGACCACTAGCATATTTGTAGTGGTACTTTCCAAATCCGATTATCGTCGGTCCCCACATTTTCGGTTCAAATCCCGACCATTCTTTCATTAATTCAATGAGGCGAAAGCTGTCTTGCCTCTTCTCTTCTTTGCCAACGAATGAGTTGATAAAGTCGATGACGCTCACCTCTGTTTCGGCTGTCTTGTTTTTTGTAGCCATGCCTGTGACATTTATGTTGTCTGAGCTGTCCCATCCATCACGACGATACTGCATGGCATTAAAAATACATCATTTGAAACCCTGGTCAAAGCTTCCGTAAATTGTCCTGTAAATGCGGATTATTCATCAGCATCTCTGCCCATCAATTCCTCTCAGTCAATCGTCTGGATTTCGACAACGCTAAAATCAAACAAATCAAACTAACGGCAATTCCAAAAGTCAAGACCCAGTCGACGGAAACATAGGGCGCACTTCTCAAAACCAGCAAAGTGATAATTACTAGCAATAGGAATGTTACCACTTGCCAAAATATCCTGCGCGCGGTCCTTAAGGAGGCATACAGTCCCAACTGGTTTAGAAGCAGTAAAGCGATCATTGGAACGTAAACCAAAAGAAACAGAGTCAATGTGATTACGTCTCCGATCCCGTCGTATAATCCAGTCATATTTAGTGGGTGGTTGTGGCTTGGGCTTTTACGCGGCAAGTACTTCTATAACACGCTGGCGGTTAAGTACTGCGCTAATCGCTAACTCCTTTCGATGATTTCATGTTTTTTCAGTTTGCCCGGCAGTTTGTCGGAGGTGCCACTCTTCAGATGGATGATCACCACTCCATTTTGCCCCAGTGAACCGTACTCTTCGGTTGCACTGTTACCCTTAAGAACATCAACAGCAGCTATCCAGTCGGTATTTAACAGTTCTAATGTCCTCTTTACTTTTCGGCTGTTCATCAGCTCGCCCTCTGCAAAAGCAACCTGGAAAGTCTTATTATCTGCCTTGATAATAAACAACGGAGCCTTTTTCTTACGTTCTGCGTCAAAGTGTTGCGTTACCGATGAGAGTCCGTTTTGATCAACTGAATCTTGTGCACCTGTTTGATGGCCAGGATTCAAAAGGAGGAGAGTTACCAGAAGTCCTAATTTCATAGAAGGTGTATTTGAGTGTAAGTTATTGGTGCGATGACCGCGCTGGTGTCTGAAATATTGATCAATCCCGATCGACTGCCTGGACTCATTTCCCAACCGGCACATTGAGGTTTTCACGCGTCCATCTTGTCTTATCTTGTATGTACTTCATGAATTTAGATATTCCGACCAGATGTTGATGAACATGAACAGTTTTTTCCCCGGCACGAATGGCTTGCAGCCGAACGACAAAAGCAAATCCAAAGAGTAATCCAACGACGCCCATTATCCCATATAGCTTGTTCATTCTTAAGTTATAACGTCCGGTATCATCCTTCGACACCGTTTTACCCGTTCCCTTGACCAGAAACGCAAATGCTGCTGAAACAGCGACTCCAGCTATCGAATAAAGAAATATTTCTTCTGTCATTGTCTTACCGTCTGCTTGAGTATTCAACATCAAATCAAAGTCTTTATAGTACTCCCCGAAATTCAGACCACAGGTTAAGGTAAAATACTAACTTGTGAATAGTTTATGAAAAAGTCGAGGAGAAAGTTTAAACCGGAGTTCAAGGCACAGGTAGCGTTGGCCGCTATCCAGGAACGCGAGACGTTGAGTGAGCTGGCCAAGCGTTACAAGGTTCATCCAGTGCAAATTACGAAGTGGAAAAAGGAGTTTTTACAGAACGCCAGTGCTGCATTTGAAAAAGATGCGGGCGATAAAGACGCAGACGCTGAAAAACAGCGGCTGTATGCAAAAATCGGCCAGCTGGAAGTGGAACGAGACTGGCTAAAAAAAATTTCAAAGCAATTGGGTCTACCGACCGACTTCGAGCCATGATCAGGAAGGACAAGAAGCTGAGCATGCGCAGGCAGTGCGAACTCCTGGAACTCAATCGTAGCATGATCTACTATCAGCCAAAAGATGAAAGTGATGAGAATCTGTACATCATGCGAATGCTGGATAAAAGGCATCTTGATCATCCCACGCATGGAGTGTTGCAGATGCAGGATTTTCTCTTCACGCTCGGGCTGGTGGCCAACGTGAAGCGGATACGTCGATTACTACGTCTGATGGGAGTGATGGCTCATTATCCAAAGCGAAACCTAAGCAAACTGGGACAAGCCAAGTATGTTCGCCCGTATCTGCTGAGGAGCCTTGAGATCACGCGTACAAACCAGGTCTGGGCTATCGACATCACCTACATACCCATGGCTCACGGCTTTATGTACCTCACGGCTATCATAGACCTACACAGCCGATTTGTTGTAGGTTGGGCCCTGCACAACACACTGGAGGCAGAGAACTGCCTGGGTGTCCTTAAAGACGCAACTGCGCGGTATGGCAAACCGGAAATTATCAATTCCGACCAGGGCAGCCAGTTCACCTGCGCGCTCTGGACGGAGTATCTGGAAAGCGAGCAGATACAGATCAGCATGGACGGAAAAGGACGCGCTACGGATAATATTTTCATCGAGCGCCTATGGCGTACAGTTAAGCAGGACTACGTGTACCTATATCCCGCTGCTGATGGACAAGAGTTGTATGAAGGAATCAAAACATTTCTGGCTTTCTACAATCATGAGAAAACACATCAGGGAATCGGCAGAGTGAGGCCGGCAGACATTTATCTGAACGCAGCATGAATCAAAAAGTAGAAGCGGAGCGCTTCGCGCATTTTTTAGATGTTGAAATATGGATAACTCCAAAGGAAAGTTTTATACCTTTGCTCGCCACACACAGCGTTTGGAGTTACCCACATTCCAACATCGATGACGATTGCAATGATCGAAGATTATTAACTAAGAAAGACCCAAAAGTGGTCTGAAAGACGGGGAGTAGAAAACTTGTAACCTAAATCAATTTCATTTCTTAAACACAATTTTTCCGCAGGGAAGTAA
>DASTYM010000261.1:0-8013 GCA_035764995.1 Cyclobacteriaceae bacterium
TTTTCAGAGGCAGCCATTGAAAACATTACAGCTAAAAACGAAAAAACCACGAGCGTATTGAATACACAAACATCAGAGGTAGCGTTCTCTGTCCCAATTCGTGAATTTCAGTTTGCCAAGAAGCTCATGCAGGAACATTACAATGAGAAATATATGGAGTCGGAAAAGTTTCCAAAATCAACCTTCGCGGGAAAGCTAATTGGATTCAACAGCACCGCAAGTGGCGTTCAGCAGGTGAAGGCAAATGGAAAACTCACCATCCACGGAGTAACCAAAGCCATTGAAGTTCCGGGGACAGCCGAAGTACAGGGAAACAAGATCGTGTTGAAATCAAAGTTTATTGTGAAGCTAGCCGATTACAATATTAAAATTCCACAACTCATGTGGCAGAACATTGCCGAACAAGTGGAAGTTACAGTCGATTTTACCTACAAACCTCAATAACTCATGAAAAGCCTCATTCGAATTTTTATTCTATTGTTTTTGGCCCAATTGGTAAATGCTCAGGATGATCTGCTCAAGGAACTCGATCAGCAGGACTCCACTACTAATAATTACACGTTTGCTACCTTCAAGGGCTCGCGAATTATTAACGGGCAGTCGGTAGAAACAAGACGAAAGGGAGAACTTGAGTTTATTTTTTCGCACCGATTCGGTTTGGTGAATGGAGGCGCTTATACGCTGTGGGGATTGGATGAATCAGTTACGCGTCTGGGACTTGAATATGGTATCACTGACCGTTTTGGTGTTGGTGTAGGTAGAACATCTTCTGATAAAACATACGATGGATACGTCCGCTATAAGTTGTTGCGCCAGAAGGATAAGGGAACGCCCGTAACCATTACAGCGATGGGAACCTTTACTTATCAGACTTTTCCGAACGAAGATGATGATCCTGTGTTGGCTCCCCAACTCGATCCCACCGACAGGATGGCCTACACCTTACAAGCAATGATCGCACGAAAATTCAATACAAAACTTTCGCTGCAGGTTAACCCGATTTTTGTTCATCGCAACACGGTGGACGAAACCTATGAAAACAATGACGACTTTGCCCTGGGTTTCGCTGGCCGGTATAAGATTACGCGCAGTATGGCCATTTCTGCAGAGTATGTGGCCAGGTTAAATGCCAAGGAAAATGTTCTCCCGGATTACGAACGTTATGATGCAGTAGGAATCGGTTTCGATATTGAGACAGGCGGCCACGTTTTTCAACTGTTGTTTACCAATACGCTGGGAATGTTTGAGCGATGGACTATAACGAAAACCAACCACGATTTTTTTGGAGGCGATATTCACTTCGGATTTAATATCACCCGAACTTTCCAATTAAGTAAAAAACAATAACCTTTAGCTTTTATTGCTAAAGAATTGTTAGTAGCCTCTGTCATCCTGTATCTTTTGCTGACTATCCTTGTAGGCTTTTGGGCCTCCAGGAGGGTTAAGACTTCGGGGGATTATATGTTGGCGGGCCGCAGTTTGCCAATCGTACTCAGTTCGGCCGCACTTTTTGCAACTTGGTTTGGATCGGAAACAGTTTTTGGAGCGTCTTCTGAATTTCTGAAACATGGATTGTATGGCGTGATTGAAGACCCGTTTGGTGCCGCACTGTGTTTGATTTTATTCGGGACTTTTTTCGCACGCAAGCTCTATAACATGAACTTGTTGACCCTGGGCGATTATTTTAAAGTCCGCTTTGGCAAAAGAACAGAACTTGTAGCCAGTCTTTGTTTAGCGCCTCCTTATGTTGGTTATATCGCGGCTCAGTTGGTAGCCATGGGGCTCATCATGAATGTAATTACAGGAATGGAGTTGCGGGTCGCCATCGTTGTGAGCTCCGTTGTCGTTACGCTTTACACCTATATCGGTGGTATGTGGGCAATTTCAATAACCGATTTTTTTCAAAGCATCATCATCATCCTTGGACTTCTTGTCTTGGCGATCATTCTGGCGGAAAAATCCGGAGGTGTATTAACGGTGTTGTCAGAAGTGCCAAAAGAGAATTTTAAATTTTTACCTGACCCTGACGTAAAAGAGATTGTAATTTATCTGGCAGCGTGGTCTGTTCTTGGCTTGGGATCAATTCCATCGCAGGATGTCTTTCAACGGACCATGTCGTCAGGCTCGGCCAAAACTGCGGTATGGTCATGCTATATTGGTGCAGGCCTTTATTTAACAATAGCCATGCTTCCGCTCTTTATTAGTTTATGTACGAAACATTTATATCCCGAACAGATTGGGGATGATACACAACTCACGCTTCCAAACATGGTGTTGGCACACACTACAATGCCGATTCAAATTTTATTTTTTGGTTCCTTGCTTTCAGCGATCATGAGCACGACCAGCTCAGCCATTCTTGCACCTGCTTCCATTTTTTCTGAAAACTTTGTAAAGCCAATCTGGGGAAATCGGTTTTCCGATAAACAATTCCTTGTCCTGACAAAGGTTTCGGTTTTATTGTTCAGTGCTGTTGGTACGTTAATGGCGTGTTTGCGATCGAATATTTATGAACTGGTAGGGGAGTCCTCTATCATAAGTTTGGTATCACTCTTCATACCGCTTACGCTCGGTTTGTATTGGAAAAAGGCAAACAGTGTTGGCGCTTTACTTTCAATGGTACTTGGAATAGCCAGCTGGTTATACTTTCAATACTTCCCGATCGATATACCGAGTCTGGTTCCTGCGGTGGTCGTCAGTTGTGTGGCGATGGTTGTGGGAAGCTTGGTTTTTAAGAAGGGTGATTCATTAGATTAGGTTGGAGGTAGCCAAGACTTTTCATTCATTCAAAATCACTGCACGCGCATTTTACAAAGTATATAATACCGAATTCTAAATTTGGTCTCTTTTAGGCTCACAATCTTAGTATATTCCTTTTAACTGAGAGTCCATCTTATCCATTTTTGAACACGCCCATATCAGATACAGAGCTATTTTCATCTTCCTATTGGAATCACTACCTGGAGTATAAAGGCCGCAGGTCTCATATCCTGATGGCTTGGTGCGGATTATTTATTTATCCGGCCTTTGGTTTACTCGATTATTTTGTAGTAAAAGAGTGGGAGCTTTTTTTGGCCGTGCGCTTTTCGGGCGCATTTCTTATCCTCACATTGATTCTGCTCAGTGACCGATACTCTTTTAAGAGCAATTTCATTGCACATTTCTCCTGTCAGGTCATTATGCTTAGCCTCATGTGGATGATTTCCAGGATGGAGAACACCAATCAGTTTTTTATTTACTCACTCAATACATCCACGGCCTATATAGCCAGCGCTATTTTTCTGTTATGGCATTCAAGAAATTCTATTTTTCTGGCCGCTACAACTGTGACAGCCTTCACGATTTTTTGTGCTACATGGTCGGTGTTATCGTTCGGCCAGATCATTGCCAGTGGCACGCTTCCACTTTTTACAATTGTTATCATGTCACAACTATTTGTGTTCTATCGATATAACAGTACCTACCATGATTTTAAGATCCAGCATGAATTGAATCGTGTCAATGAGAAGCTGCGGGAAAAAAATGTAGAGATCTATGAACAAAATCTTAAAATCTTAAAGCAAAAAGATAACCTGGAAGATTTAAATGACCTGAAAGACCGACTGTTGATGATCATCTCGCACGATTTCAGAAGCCCTCTTCATTCTTTAAAAGGGTTGATCATGCTGATCAATGATTCCGACAATATTACTCCGGAAGAATTTCGCATGCTTGTAAAAGGAGTTAAACACAAGGTTGATAATACATACGATTTTTTGGAAAATTTGCTGATCTGGTCAAGAAGTCAGATGAAAGGGTTCCAGGTAAAATGGTCAAGGCTTGACTTGTCTTCACTTTTGGCTGAAAATATGAGTCTTCTTCAGTCCATATCAGAAAAGAAGCAAATAACAATTGAAAATCACGTGAATCCGGATCATGTTGCGCATGCCGATGAAGATATGATTCGATTGGTCATCAGGAACCTCCTGATCAATGCAATTAAATTTACTCCCATGGGCGGCAAGATTCAATGTCAATCCATGATTTCAGGAAAGTATGTGAAGTTTTTGGTACGTGATAACGGAGTAGGGATGGATGCACTTGAGGTAGACCGGCTTTTCAATTTATTGAAGACTAGTCATAAAAAGGGGACAAACCTCGAGCAGGGAACGGGCCTGGGGTTGATGTTGTGTAAAGATTTTATTGAAAAGAACAACGGTACACTGGAGGTTGCTAGTCAGTTGGGTAAAGGCAGTATTTTTAGCTTCACGCTGCTATGCTTCACCGATCCAATAGCTGATACAGGAGAAAGGGACCTTGTTCAATTATGGAGTAAAAATAGTTCCAGCTAAATACATGATACGAGCGACTCAATACTAATGACTAATGACCAATGACCAATGCCTGATGCCTAAAGACTAAAGAATCCCAATCTCAAGTGCCTTACTGATTAATTCAGTTGAATTATTTACCTGTAATTTTTTGATCATATTTCTGCGATGCGCCTTGATCGTAAGAGGAGAAATATTCAGCTCAATCCCGATCTCCTTGCTTGTTTTACCTTTTGAAATCAGCCTTAAAACTTCTACCTCCCGATCGGAAAGCAAATTGCTGTTTTCTTTGGGTGGCAATTGTGGTAAAAAGAAAGTCTCGCCATGGATCGTTCGTATAAGGATATCAACCAGTGTTGAACTGTCAAGTGTTTTGGAAAGGAAAGCATTAGCGCCTATGGTGGACGCTTCGTTCGAAAATGCCTCTTCTTCATGCATGCTGAGTATTACGATTTTAAGTTGCTTGTTTTTTAAACGAAGCCTTTTAATAACATCAAAACCATTCAGCCCGGGCATTTCAATGTCAATAATTAATAAATTAACATTTGGATCGATGGGCTTATTTAACAAACCCTTCCCTGAGTTGAATTTATTAACAACTCGAAATTGCCTGGTATCTGTCAGAACCCTTTCGAGACCATCGCAAAAAAGCACATGGTCATCGACAATAATTGTATTTATCAATTTCTTAAATAGTTACTTTCTATCAGAACATCAAAAACGTATCAATTTCTTAAAAAATTCTTCTCTATCGGAACATCAATAGAATACGAGACCCCAAAGGGACCTGACTCAAAACTCATTTTTCCATTAATCGATTTAACCCGCGATTCAATGCTGTGCAAACCAAGTCCTTTATGATTTCCTTCCATTGAAAACCCTATCCCCCGATCTTCATAAACTACGTTGTAAAGATCATCAAAGGAATTTAAGTGGATGGAAATACTATTTGATTTGGAGTGTTTTAATGAATTGCTGATTAATTCCTGTAGTATTCGGAACAAGGGAACACTCAACGTTGTCTTGATTAACTCTTTACCAAACGTATTGACACTGAAACTAACAACCGTTGATGTTGCCAGCCGATCAACATAATTTCTTAAGCCTGTTGCGAGGCCGTAACGTTCCAGGCCAGGAGGAGAGAGGTCATAAATGATTTCCTTGATCTCCACCATCGTTTCTTGAAATTGTTCTTCAATAGCTTCCCGCTCTGAATCTTCATATTTTTTAAGAACCCTGCTTACATTAAGTTTTGTTGCCAGAATATTGGTACCAACGCTATCATGAAGATCTTTGGCAATTCGGTTTCTTTCCCGCTCCAAAGTTTCAATTTCTGTTTGAATGAGTAATTGTTGTTGAATACTGAGCAATCGCATTTTTTCTGTACGTTGGCGATAAATAACCAGGCGATTGTTAAAGAAAAGGTAGACAAGCGCTGCAATACCAATAGCAAAAGCAACCTGAAATTTAATGGTTTGCCACCAGGGTTGTGAAATATAGATGAAGGGCAGTTGTGGCGCCTTCGTCCAGTGGATTTTGTCAATTGAGTATTGAAGTTCAATGGGGTACTTCCCCGGGCTTAGTGAATTGAGGTCGATTGTTCTTTCCGATAAATCATTCCATTCGTGTGAATTACTGAGTCTGTACCGGGTATAAATTTCCTGGTTGTTAAAGGAGATAAATCCAAAACCTATTTCAAGGTCATTTTGATCATACGGAAGGGATAGTTGCGCCATGTTTTCATGGAGGCGATTATTGACTTTTAGTGATTTCAGGTAAAAAATTGGAGACTGATTGACGTAGTTGTTTTTTGCGGTTGAAATAACGGAGTAACTGTTATTATAGAATGCAAACAACTCATCTCCCGCCAACGCCAGGTGCGACACTTGCATGTTGAGAAGGCCACTTCGCTTGGTAATAAAATCATATGAAGGTTGCGTGGTGAGAAGCGAACTGATAGTCGATTTTAGAATTCCCTTCTCTGTTGCGAACCAGACATCTGAACCGGATTTAGCTACGTCATAAATATTGCTTACCGGAGCCGGATAATGCTTAAATTGGTCGAAGTTCTTTGTAACGAGAAAACCGTTCCCAATCGTAGCAATCGCATATAGCGAATCAGCAAGTTGTACAACTTTGGAAATTTTGAAGGACGCTAACTGTTTTGGAGTTTTGATCACATTTAGATTATGATCATAAATATTCAAACCTGTATGCAACCCAACCAATAAAACAGAATCGAATGCAGCGATGTTACGGTATGCAACTCGTTCGTACCTATTGAGAATCAGTTTACCGTTTTCATCATATTTCGAAATTTTGCCACCCTCGATGGCCCAGACATTTCCGTTTTTATCTTCAGTAAAATCACGAACGGTTCCATAAATGAGGCTTTTGGTTCTTTTATTTTCGTCCAAAAAATAAACAACCTCAGCGCCTACCCACAACTTGGTTTTTGTATTGAGGATTGCCAGAATAGAACGATCAAATTTCTCTTTGCCGAGGATGTTTTTTGATTGGGTATCAATCCTTGTTAAGGTTCCATCATATTCACCTGTTATGATTTGTTGCCCTGCAGAGACAACCGCATCAACCTTTGATCCTGAATTCAGGGAAAAATTCTGGATGTCAAGGTTCGGTATATTATAGACTCCGTTTTCCAACGTTGAAATCCAAACCCCTCCCTCATTATCTTGATGTACTTTCGTAACAGAATTTAATCCAATGGCCGTCAGTGCCCATGGGTTTTTGAAGTCGGTATTGTTAAATCGAATTACACCACCGTTATAAAATCCTACCCAAAGATTTCCTTGCTGATCTTTTGAGAGATTGATGATGGCTGCGTGACCCCTGAACACCCTTGTAACCTCCGTTCCATCATAGCGGAAAATATTGTTATTGACACAGATATATAGGTTGCCTTTCCAGGACAGTGATCTACATACCGGGTGAGATTTCTTCGCATCCAGAACGTCATCTGAAAGTTGAATAGGATGGGAGGTATCATTAATTAAAATGTTTGTGACGCCCAAACGAGGGTAATTTCTCAACTGT
The DNA here is from genome assembly GCA_035764995.1 of Cyclobacteriaceae bacterium. GTDB lineage: Bacteria > Bacteroidota > Bacteroidia > Cytophagales > Cyclobacteriaceae > UBA2336. The sequence goes on from DASTYM010000261.1 coordinate 7,365, forward strand.
CCGATAATATTCCGTTCGTCAACAGATTTATAAAATACAGAACCCATTGGTATTTCATGGAGCTCAACTTTTCCCGTTTTGGAAATATTGCCCCAGTGGGCCGTGCCTGTTGTAAACCATAGCTGGCCTTGATGGTCCAGGGCCATGGAAAACAAATATGAATCGGCACAAATCTTTACAAGTTGATCATTGAACTTATACGGATGAATTTTTTCATTTTCTACGTAGGCGATTTTTCCGGAGAAAGTTCTGAACCAGATTTTCCCTGAGTCATCCTCCAATGTTTCGAACACAACGGGGTCTGGCAGACCGTCCGCTACATTGAAGCTTTTAAAATGAAATCCGTCATATTTAACAACGCCATTGTCGGTGGAGAACCAGATGAACCCTTTGCTGTCCTGGAAGATATCGTAGACTTCAGTGCTTGGCAGCCCTTCGGCTACACCGTAATTATGAATTGCAAATGTTTGGGCTTGACTAAGCGAACTTCCGAGGACGAAGACAATGAGGAGATGAATAACTTTCACGAAAAAAATAGATAAAATTGCGCGGCAAGTTACAGAAGTTTAAGGCAAGTATTGAAGCCCGTAAGATTCAAGCTTTGAATGCGATTTTGAGTTCTATAATTAGCTGAAAACCAAGATTAATT
>DASTYM010000262.1:0-15873 GCA_035764995.1 Cyclobacteriaceae bacterium
GCCGAAGTTTCCGATGGTGAGCTGACCTCCGATTATAATTTCAATTACCGGGTTCGGTATAATATGTCATTCACCATTCCATTGAAAGGAAAGCAAATGGTGGCAAAAACTCCTTTCCTTTTCGTCAATGACGAACTTCATATCAACTTCGGAGAAGAGATTACCAACAATTATTTTGATCAAAACCGTCTGTTTATTGGCTTGGGCTATCAGTTCACCCCTCAGTTGAACGTGCACCTGGGTTATATGAAGGTATTTCAGCAGATGCCACAGCCCGGTACATTCAGAAATGCCGATGTTGTCCGACTTTTTGTTTTTCATAACCTCGATTTTAGAAGCAAAGAATAGTAAGCATTCATTTCTATTCTCTATCTTGTCGCCCTTTTAAGATTCAGAATTTGAATGGCACTGTTTGAGAAGAACCTCTATGTAAAGAAGTCGACCTTGCCCAACGCGGGAAAAGGTTTGTTCACGAAAGTATTTATCCCGAAAGGATCGCTGGTGGTAGAGTATAAAGGCAAAATCACTACATGGAAAGACGTGAAGGATGATGACGGCAAGAACGGATACATCTTTTACGTGAAGCGCTACCACGTAATTGATGCCCTTCCAACCAAAAAGCCGCTTGCCCGATACGCGAACGATGCAAGAGGTCTAACACGGGTCAAAGGCATTACCAATAACTGTGATTACATTACGAAAGGTCTCAAAGCGTACATCGAATCGAAGAAAGATATCCCCGCAGGTGCAGAGGTTTTTGTTGATTACGGACCAGACTACTGGAAAGTAATCCGTGAAAACATCGCGACCGATAAAAAGGCTAAAAGCAAAAAATCCAAAAAGGTTAAGCACAAAACGGCCAAGCGTGTAGATACACACGTGAAGCATTAATCACTGCCTGCTTTTCAGTATTTCTAACTCCTGGGATGCACTCGCTGCATACTGATCAAAACCCATACGTGCTGCCTCTGCAATGTAAGCAGTGAGTAGCCGGATTGAATTCTTATTCACATGAAATGCATCTGTGAGGATATTGTATGCCCGTAAGGGATCGGTTGAGTGCTTTTTGAAGTAACGTGCTGCTGCAATAACACCTTCTTCGTAAAATGGATTATAGGTACTAAGCACTTTGTAATTCAATTCGGCAGTAGTTGTATCTCCACTGGCCTCACTGATCAGGGCGGTGTATAGCATTTTCTCCAGCTCACGCGGCTGACTGAAAGTAATACCCTCATTAATTTTTGTAGCTAACAAGCGAAATTGTCCGCGGGAAGCCAATAATTCTAATTCAAAGTGCTGTATTTTCTCGTAAAGTGCTTCATCGGTAAACTGAACTCCGCCTAATCTTGTAAAGTATCGAATTGCGGCAGTTGTATTGCCTCCGTTGAATTGACGTTGTGACATCTCAAGCAGTGCCTGAGCTTTATAATGAGTATCCTGAAATGTGTTGACGATCCGGTTGAAATCTGTGGAATCTTTTGTGCTGATCCGGTAACGGACATATTGATATTTTTCCAGGTCTGACAGCTTCAAAACATCGGATAAGGAAATCGTGAGCGTTCTTTTCAATTGTTGTCCGATTTCCTGATCATTTTCATTTTTACTCATTAGTAATGTATCTGCTGCGGTAATCGCTTCCGGATATTGATGAGCTTCTGCCAGCGCAATGGCCGAATAGAGCTTCGCTTCTTTGTAACTATACTCTACAGCGTACGCAAAACATTGCACCGCAAGATCAGCGTTTCCTTGTTCAAGGGCCCAAAGACCCATGATGTAATTGTACTTGCCTTGCCGTGTTTGACTTAAATAGGCAAGCTCGGCCAATAATTGCATAGCCTTGCCAACATTACTCCGGTGATAGAATGCATGTGCAATCGATACCTTCAACGCTTCACTGTATTCCTCATTGAGCGAATCAGAAGCCACGCGATAAGCCTCATTTATAAAGGTTGTATCAGCGTCTTTTACTTTATTAACAATATAATTGTTGAGAAGAGTGGCTGTGAGAAGATCAAGTTTATTGTTGGGTATTGGATTGATTGCAGTCTTAAACGATTGTTTTTGCAGCGTTGCAGCGACCAGCGCATTGCTAATTACGCCAGGTGAGGTGGTGTTGAAAGATTTTAAAACCGAATCTGTATCCATCGGAATGTATTCCTGTCCCACAAAACCGAAAAAATTTATTTCAGCTGACTCTTTTGATACGCTCTCTTGTCTTGCCTGTTCAAACATCAGCAAAGAAGAATCCGTCAAATGAATTTTCGTATAGGCATAACCGAGGTTATTCTTGATCGGGCCTGAGTCGGGGAACGTGTTGAGAGCATCTTTAAATGAAAAGATTGCATTGAAGAACTTATCCTCAAAAAGATAAAGATTGCCTTCGTTCACAACAGAATATTCAGTAGGCCTTTTTCCGCTGGCCATTTGGTAATGGTTATGAGCCAGCTCCAGGTTATTTTTTTGACCTTCTAAAAATCCGATTACATAATTGGAGTGATGATTTTGAAATCCCGAAGCCCGACCCTGCTGATAGTACGCTTCGGCCAAACCTTTCTTCTCCATTTTTTGATAGAGATCACCGAGTGCGTTATAAAAACCTGATGTGCTATGATACACATACTCATGCCAGTTTGAATAAAATACGAATGCCAGCATCGTAATCAATCCCGCAAAGCGATAGGTGAAATACGGCATGCGATTGGGCGTGTAGAGTATTTTGTACACGTTCACGTCATCGGCCATCATAAGAATGAAATTTGAAAAGATGTACATCAAAAAGATGAGCCCGAATCCGAGGTGCGTGAAAATAATGAAGTCACGAATAACTTTCAGCGCGGGATCGTTGGCTGTTCCCAGTAACAAGGCGATGGTTGCAAAAGTAATGATCGCCAAACAGGCAATGAAATAAGCTCCAAATGGATGAAACCGCGTTATATTCTGATACAGTTTTTCGCGCTGCTGGTATCCCCACAGACTCAGAATCACCGATATGGATAGCAATAAGTAAAGATTGATGTACAAAAAATTCCACTTAACCACACCCGACTCGTGCATGTAGGTGAGAATGAGATTGGCGATGTAAATCGCACTGATGATAGAGAAGTGCTGTAGACTTTTCGTGCTCGTGGTACCCTGGCTGGTCAGATAAATGAATGATGCTAAAATTTCATGCGCAATCATGATCATAAAAATGATGCTCAGGATCATGCCAGGAATATAACCTGTAACTGACAAATGCATGAATGGATAGGCTACTGCTGAGAAAAGATAAATGAGCACTCCAAAAGCAGAAGTAATACCTAAAAATGTAATGAGTCTTGTAGTGAAATTGGTAGCGGAACGAAGCGAATTAAAATAAAAACTGGGCAACACATAAAAAATGAGCACACCAATAGTTGTCCATTGCCCCGACAAACCAAAGAGATGAAGAACTTCCAAGTTCAGACTAACAATGAAAAGGATGAAAAGCCCGGTACCTACAAAATACCAGAATCGTTCAAAGGTGGTAATCACTGTTAATAACACTGTGGCCGCAAGTGCCAGTAACAAGACAAAAGCATTTGAAATAAACACATTGGGTTCTAAACTGCTTCCATTAAAATATTCGAACGTGATGTACGATTCGATGGGGATGGAAAGTTCAAAATTACCAACCTGAAAACTGTGCGAAACTGTTTCTACTGTTTGTTGATGGTGGAACTTTAACCAGTGAATGACCGTATCAGTCCCCACAAAATAATTGAACCATACTAACAGGAATGAAATCGTAAAAAGCGCGGCTACACCGTACCCGATGATTCGATATTCCTTCTGCCATTTTTTCCAATACCAGCGTGATTGCATCATTGACTATTTCAATCTAAAACTTTCGGAACGTGAAAATAGTCTAAATCTTTTTGAGGAGCATTTTGTAAAACAGCTTTATGGTCGAGCTGATTTTTAACTTCATCTTCCCGGAGCATGTTAACCTCGTGCGACATGCTGGTCAGTGGCTCAACGCTATCGGTATTCACTTCATTGAGTTTTTCCATCCAATCGATAATGGCCGTCATGTCCTGCATCATTTTCGCTGCATCTTGCTCGCTCAGTTCAAGGCGGGCGAGGTGTGCAATTTTATCGAGTAATTCGCGGGTAATTTTCATGGAAAGAATTTCTTCAGTTCAGCTTCAATAGTCGAGTAAACTTTTTCACGGAGCGCATCTGTTTCTTTTAAGGTGTATCCTGCCGGATTAATTGGTTCGTGAATGATAAGTTTCAGCGGCTTCCAATGAAGCATGATGTACTTCGAATCGGGCAAAATTATCCAATTATATGGAATCGTAACGGGCACAATCTCAATTTGTTTTTCAATCGCTGCCCGAAACGCACCATCTTTAAAACGACCCATGTGCGGAGGCCGGTGCGTTACCATTCCGCCTTCCGGAAAAATGACAAGACTTTTGCCCTGTTCCAGTGCTGCTAATGATCGGGTGTACGTGCTGTACCGACTCGCCAGTTTATCGCGATCTACGGTGATGTGCAGGTTGCGATACATAAATCCAAACAACGGAATTTTCTCCATCGCACTTTTGCCAACAAAGATGGTGTTGTGCTTATTGAGCCCCATGATGGCGATGTCGAGATAGGAAAAATGATTGGGGCAAAAAATATATGTTTTTGTTGGATCAAGTTGTTGCCGATACTCTACGCTCCACGGAAAACCTGTGAGCGGAAAAAATAACCACGCCCACCACCGGTTTAAAATACCTACCAACTTGAACCTTGAAGGAAAGTAAATGGGTATGAGAAAGAGTGGAAAGAACAATAGGAAAATTATGATGAAAATGATGAATGCATAAAATGTGTGGATGCCTCTCAGGATTTTCATTGCAGACGCAAGATCAACAATTATTTGCTTGAGTTAAACTGAATCAGGCAACGTTCGTCTCGCAGAAGCTCCGGTGCGTTTTCTACTTCTATATGCGATTTGGCATCGTCCATCTTTTCACGAATAGCATTTTTAATTTCTTTCATATTCATCGCTTCGATGAAGCGCTTGATTTCTTCTTTATTTTCCAGGATCAGCTTGGGCACCATCGTTGGCTTGTCGTCATCGCCTTTGGCTACCATTGTAAAGAATGATGAGTTGGTGTGCTTGATAATTCCTTTCTTAACATTTTCGGCAATCACGCGGATCCCAACAACCAGCGATGTTTTACCCACATAATTAACAGACGACAGCATCGATACCAGGTCACCAACCTCAACGGGTTGCAAAAATTCCACCTTATCAACCGAGACTGTTACGCAATAGGTGCCTGCATGTTTGCTGGAACAGGCGTAAGCAACTTTATCCATCAATGAAAGTAAAATGCCCCCGTGGATTTTTCCGCCAAAGTTTGCGTAAGCGGGAATCATGAGTTCAGTAATGGTGGTTTGCGAGTAGCGAACCGGACGAGCTTCTGGATTCATAGGCCAAGGATAAGGTTGCCGCATTTGGCGGGCAAGTGAAGTTAATTGAATCTTAGCGAACGTCCTACAGGGAATCAGTGGCGAATCCCGCGCTTCCTTCTGGCTCCCTGAAGGGAGAACCCATTGCCGCAAATGTTTTTTATTAACATTTTCAAGACCCTCAGCGCGCGGATCCCTTTAGGGATAAAAGGGTGAGCGCTGGATGATGCGCCCTCTCCAATTTGTAATTAGTAACTTTAGTTCTTATGAAAAGAAGAGACTTTTTGGTAACCATCCCGTTGCTGGGCAGCGCAACTGCTTTTGGGGCAACAACATTTGAGTCAGGAAAAAGGAAATTTTTTCGGGTAGCACATCTTACTGATATTCATGTAAAGCCGGGAGAAATCCCAGAGAAAGGAATGGCAAAGGCCTTGCATGCCGCACAGGAACTAAAACCAAAACGGGATTTTATTATTAATTCAGGAGATTCTATTATGGACGCTCTTGAGGCCGATAAACCAAGCGTTGCTATGCAATGGAAACTGTTTCATGAAATCATGAAGAAGGAAAATAGCCTTCCTGTGTACCCGGCAATCGGCAATCACGACATCTGGGGATGGTTCAATAAAAACGAACAGGATAGGCAAGACGCTGTTTATGGAAAGCAATGGGCTGTTGATGAATTGAAACTTACGAAACGTTACTATTCGTTTGAAAAAGATAATTGGATTTTTATTGTTCTTGATAGCACTCAACTCAATCCTAAAGGTGGCTATATCGCCTATCTCGATGAAGAGCAATTGAGCTGGTTCAAAGAAAGACTTTCGACCACGCAGAATAAATTTGTTTGTGTAGTGTCACACATTCCTGTATTATCGATCTGTTCAGGTTTATTTTTTAATAAAACAGAAGCGAATGGAGATTTGTTGTTAAAAAGAAATTTGATGCACACCGATTTTCTTCAGTTGAAAGAAGTGTTTAAGCTTTATTCAAATGTTAAAGTGTGCATCAGTGGTCACATTCATTTACAGGATGAAGTGAACTATTTAGGCGTTCGCTATTATTGTAATGGAGCGGTGAGTGGAAATTGGTGGAAAGGGAATTTCCAGGAATTTGCGCCTGCTTTTGCTGTGATGGATTTTTTTGAAGATGGATCGTTTACAAGATCGATCGTTAATTACTAGAGGTTTTTAAGGCGCGCAACTTTTAGAATTCCGGCAATACTCAAGCTGTCTGTAATTTCTCCGTCCATCACCATCCGCAACGCTTCTTTCAACGGGATTTTCTTTACAACTAAATCCACCTCTGTTTCTTCCAACTCATTTTTCCCGAAGATTAGATCCTCGGCCAGAAATAAAAACACTTCCTCATCGGTAACGGAATTCGATGTGTGCATGCGCATAATTTGCTGCCACTTGTTGGCAGTAATTCCGGTTTCTTCTTTCAGCTCGCGTTTGGCTGACTCAAGAGGAGAAATTTTCAGCGGCCCTCCGCCTTCAGGTATTTCCCATGAATATTCATTTAATGTGTATCGGTATTGCCCCACCAACCATGTATTGCCATGATTATCCAATGGAATAATCCCAATTGCTTTATTCTTAAAGTGCACTTTTCCATAAATGCCTTTTCCGCCTGCCGGGTTAATAACCTGGTGTTCTTCCAGCAGTATCCACGGGTTTTCATAGACTTTCTGCTCAGAAATTGTCGTCCACGGATTTTTATGCTCAGTCAGTTCCATAAATTGTCTTGATGTAAACAAAACTATTCTTTTTATTTGACTAGTCGTTTTTGTTTTACCTGCTAACCATGAGAAAAATCACCTCGTTACTGCTTGTCGCTTTTTTGTTGTTGGGTATTGCCGGAGCCCCTCCCACAGGCCGATCCCCGGTGTATGCTAAAAAAGGCATGGTGGTTTCGGCTACTATGCTCGCCTCTGAAATTGGACGCGATATTTTGCAGCGAGGAGGTAATGCCATCGATGCCTCGATTGCAACTGCTTTTGCCTTGGCAGTAACATGGCCTACTGCAGGCAACATTGGAGGAGGGGGATTCATTGTGTATGCCGATAAAAGCGGGAAAACAACCACGATTGATTTCCGTGAGAAAGCTCCCCTGGCTGCTACAGAAAAAATGTATCTCGATAGCAACGGCAAGGTTATCAAAGATCTTAATCACGAAGGAATTTTATCTGTTGGTGTTCCTGGAACTGTGGCCGGTCTTTATTTGGCGCATCAGAAGTATGGAAAATTACCGTGGGCTGATTTAGTTGAGCCCTCAATTAAGTTGGCATCTAAAGGATTCCCATTTACCTACGCGCTTCATCAACAATCAAAGGGGTTGAAATCCGAGTTTGATAAATATCCGTCTACTAAAAAGGCGATCTATAAGAACGGTACTTCACTCTACGAGCCAGGTGAAATATGGAAGCAACCTGATCTGGCAAACGTGCTGAAGAAAATTAAAAAATATGGTCGCGATGGTTTTTATAAAGGTGAGGTAGCAAAAAAATTAGCTGCCTTCATGAAAGCCAATGGCGGGTTAATCACTGAAGAAGACCTATCAAAGTATGAAGCAATTGAGCGCGAACCAATAACAGGATCGTATCGCGGGTACACCATCAAAACAATGCCACCGCCAAGCTCAGGTGGAATTACATTAATCGAAATGCTCTCGATTCTGGAGGGATATAACCTGGACTCACTTGGATTTAAATCAGCCGATTATGTTCATGTAGTTGCCGAGGCAATGCGAAGAGCGTATGCAGATCGGGCCCAATTTTTGGGCGACCCGGATTTTAATCCAGACATGCCTATATCAACGCTAACATCAAAAGAACATGCCGTGAGCGTTCGAAAAACAATCGACCTGACAAAGACTTCTCCGAGCGACTCGAGTCGATTCGGGCAGCTTTATGAAAGTCCTGGCAATACAACCCATCTATCAGTAGTTGATGAAGAGGGAAATGCTGTGTCGTTGACTTATACGCTCGAAGAAAATTATGGAAGCAAAGTAGTGGCAGAGGGACTGGGATTTTTCCTCAACGATGAAATGGGCGATTTCAATCCACAACCCGGAGTAACCAATAGGAAAGGACAGATCGGTACAAAACCAAATGTGATTGCTCCCGGTAAACGAATGCTTTCAAGTATGACACCAACCATTCTGTTGAGCGATGGGAAACCTGTAATGGTAGTTGGCTCACCTGGTGGTCGGACCATCATCAATACAGTTCTTCAGGTGATCCTGAATCACGTGGATCATAAAATGAATATCGCACAATCGGTGGAGATGCCTCGCTTTCATCACCAATGGTTGCCCGATCAGATTTCTTTCGAACATTTTTCATTGGCGCCCGAAGTTCAGGCAAAACTGAAAGAGAAAGGTCATAAACTGGTTGAAATACCAATAACCGCAATATATTACCCCGGTCACGCCATGTGTATTGCAATAGATCCTACTACCGGATATCGCATGGGCGCTGCAGATTCGCGCGCAGCCGATGGCGGTGCTGCTGGTTATTAAACATGAATGTGTTTATTTTGTTCTCGTGTTAAAGTCATCGTTCACGCATGATAAAATTGAAGCCGGCTGCGATGAAGCCGGTCGTGGATGCCTGGCGGGTCCAGTGGTAGCAGCAGCGGTTATTCTGCCTCGCGATTACAAACATGAATTACTGAACGACTCCAAGCAATTAGGCAAAGAAGAACGTGATCAATTAAGAATTGAGATTGAGCGTGATGCTTTGGCCTGGGCTGTTGCTGAAGTGAGCAGCGAAGAAATTGATGAGATTAATATTTTAAATGCTTCGTTTAAAGCCATGCACCTGGCGCTTGATAAGCTGAGTGTGATTCCGCAATTTTTGTTAATTGACGGGAATCGATTTCATAAATACAAAGAGATCAATCACGAGTGCATTATCAAAGGAGATGCGTCTTACCTTTCAATTGCTGCAGCTTCCATTCTTGCAAAAACCTATCGCGATGATTTGATGCAAAAACTGTCGGAACAATTTCCTGGATACAGCTGGGAAACAAACGTTGGATATCCAACGCCTGAGCATCGGGAAGGGATAAAAAAACTCGGAATTACACCGTTTCATCGAAAAAGCTTTCAATTATTGCCTTCGCAACTTGAATTGTTTTCAGCGTAACTCCTACATTTGATGTGGATATAATAAACCCTAAATGCTATGATAAATAGATTATTTGTACTTGTCCTGTTAATCGGTATTGCTGGAACTGTTTCTGCACAGTACAATACTGGAGATGCCAAGTTGGATGCTTCCCTCGCAAAAATTGATGAAGATGCGAAACGTGATGGTGACGGAATTAATATTTTAAAAGGTGTGAGTAAGGATTATAATGTTCCGGAAAGTAAGGTTGATACCTGGTCAAAACAAGGCATGAAACCAGGAGACATTGTGATGGCATGTGAAGTGGGAAAAATCACCAAAAAACCTGTTGATGATGTTGTGAAAGCATATCAAGCCAACAAAGAAAAGGGATGGGGAGCCATTTCAAAGGAACTTGGAATTAAACCCGGTTCGCCTGAATTCCATGCACTGAAAAAGAATGCCGATGAAAAGGCAAACAAGTCTAAGAGCAAAAAAGCTTCTCCTAAGAAAAAAGACCAAAAAGCTAAGGCGAATTAGAAGCCGATCCTATCAACTTTGTATTTTTGTTAAAGGCATATCGCATGATATGCCTTTATCGTTGATAACCATGTGCCTGATTTTTCTTTCACTTCAAGAACATCCAACCTATAAACTGATTGTTGCTGCCAACCGCGATGAGTTTTATAATCGCAAGACAGAAGCTGCTGCTTTTTGGAAGGATTACCCAAACATCGTTGGCGGTCGCGACCTGGAAGCGATGGGTACCTGGATGGCTATGACGAAACAAGGCAAAATCAGTTTAGTGACGAACTACCGCGACCTCAGTAATATTAATCCACACGCACCCTCACGCGGTCAATTAGTAGCGGATTTTTTATTGGAAGATCTTTCTCCCCTTTCTTACCTCGAACAGGTAGAGGCAAAAGGAAAATTATACAATGGATTTAATTTGATTGCAGGATCGGTAGCGGAGCTGTATTACCACTCAAACTATAAAGCTGGCGTTGAGAAAATTAAACCGGGTTTGCACGGCCTCAGTAATCATTTGCTGGATACGCCCTGGCCAAAGGTCACGACCGGACTTGAAAAGATGAAATCTGTTTTATCATCAAACGATATTGATCCTGTAAAACTTTTTGAGTTGTTGTATGACGACAGAGTTGCGCCTGATGAAAAATTACCTGACACGGGAGTAGGGCTGGAGCGTGAGCGCATGCTGTCATCGATGTTTATCAAGAGTCCGAATTATGGAACCCGCTGTTCAACCGTAGTAATGGTGGACCAGGATAACCATGTTTATTTCGCAGAACGTGTTTATAATCTCTCCACGTTCGAGTACAACACACAGATATTCGAGTTTAAAATAACACTTTGAAGAAAAAGAATAAGATACCGTTCCTGCTGCGGATTATTCCTGTGGTGTACCCATGGGCGGAGAAACTAACACCCTGGCTGGCGAACCGGTTTTTTGTTTATCTGTTCTTCACTCCCCTGAATTTTAAAACGCCTGAGAAGGAATTAAAAGCAGAAACTTTCAGTGAGACGTTTACACTCACTGTACATGGAAAGAAAATTCAATGCTATCGATGGGGTAACAGCACCAAAACAATTTTAGTGGCGCACGGATGGGCAGGCAGGGCCACGCAGTTTAGAAGATTTGTGAAGCCGTTTCTCAAAGCAGGCTACCAGGTTGTTGGATTCGATGGTCCCGCACACGGCAAATCGGGTGGAAAGAAAACCAGCCTGACTGAATTTGCGGATGTCATTCAGGAAATCGTTAAACACACAGGAAATGTTCGCGCCATTGTAGCGCATTCTTTCGGAGGGGCAGCTTCGTTATATGCCATCGCGCATGGACTTCCTGTTAAAACACTGGTGAATATTGCCAGTCCCACAATTGGCGATGAAGTTATCAAGACATTTCTACGCGCTATCAATGGATCTCCGAAAACAGGGGAAGCGTTTAAAAAATATATCCTCAAAAAATTCGGGAAACCATTTGATGAATTTTCTTCGCTTGAATCTATCAAGCATGTTCCGTCAGACTTTAATTTGTTATTGGTACACGATGAGGGTGATAAAGACGTTATCCTGGAGCATTCGAAGGAGCTGATGAAAAGGTATTTGTTTGCTAAATTACTTCAAACCAAAGGCCTCGGCCATACCCGGATTCTGAAGGATGATCAGGTGATTCGGGATGTTGTAACATTCGTGGAGCGCCATTCGTCAAATTCATGAAAAACGTTCCGGAAAAGAGAATAACTTCAAAATCGGCCCGAAACTGTAATTTTTGACCATTCTGGTATACTAATTCCCGGAAGTTGAAACTTAAAGTCAAAAGGCCAGTATAAGACAAGTAGAAACTAAACTTTTCAGCTAACCCAGGCATCCTTAACTTTATTAAAAGCAATTCCATGAACATCATCGAAACACACGATATCTCAAGAAAGTACATTATGGGTAATACCGAAGTGCGAGCACTCCAGTCGGTGTCCATCACCATCCAGAAAGGTGAATACGTTGCCTTCATGGGCCCTTCGGGTTCAGGAAAGTCAACACTCATGAACATTGTAGGATGCTTGGACACACCTTCTGGTGGAACGTACTCATTGAATAATCACCTTGTGAGTGACATGACAGAGAATGAACTTGCTGAGGTTCGCAATAAAGAAATCGGGTTTGTGTTTCAAACCTTTAACCTGTTGCCTCGTGCTTCTGCATTGGAGAACGTGGCGCTTCCGCTGATCTATGCGGGTTACGGAAAATATGAACGCAACGAGATGGCGATGGCAGCGTTGGAAAGCGTGAGCCTGGCCGATCGTTATCACCACAAACCAAACGAACTTTCGGGTGGTCAGCGTCAACGTGTTGCGATTGCACGCGCACTGGTGAACAACCCTTCGATTATTCTGGCCGATGAACCTACAGGTAACCTCGACTCCAAAACATCATACGACATCATGGCTCTTTTCCAGGAGCTGCACGATAAGGGTAATACCATTATCATGGTAACGCACGAAGATGACATTGCACACTATGCACACCGCATCGTTCGTTTGCGTGACGGACTGGTAGAGTGGGACCGCAAGAACGATAACGTATCACGTGGCAGACCGGCTGAGGTGGCAGCGCACTAAGATTTAACACATAGATTGCAGCCTTTTTTGTTTCCCGATAAGTTTGGACTTTTAGGTTATGAAAATCTACACCAAAACAGGCGACAAGGGAACGACCGCACTGTTCGGAGGCAAGCGTGTTTCCAAAGCTGATCTTCGCATTGATACATACGGAACGGTAGACGAACTGAACTCTTACATTGGTTTGGTTCGGGATCAGCCTGTTAATGCTTCCCGAAAAGAAATTTTGGTAGAAATCCAGGACCGGTTGTTTACGATCGGCTCCATTCTGGCCACCGAACCGGGAAATACCAAAGTGAAAGTTCCTTCACTGTTAGAGAATGATGTAACGTTTTTAGAAAAAGAGATTGACGCGATGGAAGCAAAGCTCCCTCCCATGAAAAACTTTATACTTCCTGGCGGCCGTGAAGGTGTTTCGTTTTGTCATATAGCCCGCACGGTTTGTCGCAGAACAGAGCGACTAGTAATTGCTTTAGATGCTCAGGAAAAAGTAGATCCGCTGATCATACAATACCTCAATAGACTGTCCGATTATTTGTTTGTGCTTTCCCGTAAGATGGCAGCTGAATTACTTGCCGAAGAAACCCCCTGGAAGCCGAGGATGTAAAGGTTTTCTTTGCGTCCCTTTGCGAAACCTCAGTGTTCTCTGCGGTAAATCTTGTGCGGAAAGATCTGACCGCTGAGATCACAGGGAATGCGCAGAGAAAAATTGCTGTCTAAATTCTGGGATTTATTTTTTTTAGATCGTCAATAAATTTCTTCTTGTCTTTAGGCGAGACTAAAACACAACCACCCTTATAATTAATTTCCAGTCTGTCTAGTGATAATGCAGGAGCACTCCAGATTGCGTTTGTATTTCGTATTGAAATAATGTCTTTGATGTCAATATCAAACATTTCAACAATTCCGCATTTAATAATCAGTCTATTGTCCTTTGTTATTTTGTAATACGAGCCTGTATAAATATTCAGAATCAGCAAAATCACTAGGCTCATGGGTATCAATCCTATCCAAGCTTGGTTGATAATCAAAATAGCTGTAGTCGATCCCAGAACAATCACAAGGAAGGCAAGAATTCCATGACCAATTTTTGATTTATGGATAATCTCAGACATCATAATCTCAATTTAAAACTAAATAGCACTATACCATTATTTACCATTAATATCCCCTAACATTCGTTAGCCGTTTATAAAAATATAGCTTAACTTGCCAGCGTCAGTTAAAAACCTTCAGGTTATGGTGGAAACGCAGAAAATAAGCATTCAAAAGGTGAGGCAATCGCGGTTGTCTGAAGTAGATTTCACCAACATCCCTTTCGGTAAAATTTACACGGATCACATGTTCATGGCCGATTATCGCAATGGCGAGTGGGGAAATTTGAGAATCGTGCCGTATGGCTATATGCCCATCAGTCCTGCTACACCCGCCTTGCATTATGGTCAATCTATTTTTGAAGGAATGAAAGCGTTGCCAAATGCTCATGGCGAGGCGTTGGTTTTCCGTGCACTTGATAACTGGAATCGTTTGAACATTTCAGCCGAGCGCATGTGTATGCCTTACATTCCTGAAGAATTGTTCATGGACAGTTTAAGTACGCTCATTGAATTAGATCGTGAGTGGATTCCGAAAGAAGTTGGCTCTTCACTTTATATCAGACCTTTTATGTTTTCGGCTGATGAGTACATCGGCATTAAAGCATCTGAGAATTTTACATTCATGATTATTCTTTGCCCGGTAGGAGCGTATTACTCAACACCGGTAAAAGTTCGTATCGAAACGCACTACACCCGTGCCGTTGAGGGCGGAACAGGTTTTGCAAAAGCAGGGGGAAATTATGGCGGAGCAATTTACCCGGCCAAACTTGCTCAGGATAAAGGATACCACCAGCTCATCTGGACTGACGGAAAGAATCATGAATACATTGAAGAGTCGGGAACGATGAATGTGATGTTCGTGATTGAAGACACCCTCGTTACACCGGCACTGAGTGATTCAATTTTGGCAGGTATTACCCGAGACAGCGTTCTGCAACTGGCGCGTCATTGGGGAATGAAAGTGGAGGAAAGAAGAATCTCCGTTACCGAATTGGTGAGTGGTTTAAAAAATGGAAAAGTAAAAGAAGCTTTCGGTGCAGGAACAGCTGCAACCATCGCGCACATAGAATTGATCGGATTTGAAGATAAAGATTACTATCTTCCACCTGTTGCCGACCGTAAGTTTTCGAACCGCGTGCTCGAAGAACTGGACGGCATCAAGCGTGGCACCAAACCAGATCCTTTCGGATGGATTTCAAAAATGTAATCTTCACTTTTTTACTTTGCTCGCTTTGCAGCGTTGCATTTTCACAGCAACGCCAATTAATTGTTTTAAAAAATGAAGATGTACTCGCTCGCTACCAGGTGGGCGATGTCATTCATTTTGCCCGCGAGAAGGACAAGGAAATCCAAATCCAGCGAATCCTCGACATGAACGATACGTTGCTCATGATGAATTTCGATTCGGTAAACTACTATCACATCAAGAAACTCGACATCCGTGCCCGAAAGTCAAACACGTTTGTCCAAAAACTCGGTCGATACATGATTGTTGCGGGAGTTCTTTTACCCGCCATTGAATTATTGAACACAGGAGTTTTCCAGGACGAGAATCAGGAAGCTCATGTTAGCCAGGAGGTGTTGGTGGTATCTGGCGTACTGGTAGGGGCCGGGGCCATCATGGCGTTTACAAAAAAACCGTACTTCAAACCCGGCAGGAAAAATCACTTGATGATTGTTGATAAGCGATCACCTTTTTATAAAGCTAAGCCGATAGCAGAGGGGTACCTTTCACCGTATCTTCCGAGAAACTAAGATTTGAAATTGCTCAACACCTGGGGTTCCAACTCACCCCATTTACGTTTTCTGTGAATCGAAAGATTGTACCCCTCTCTTCCTGGAAGAGAGGGGTTATATAAGTCCTCAAGTTCGTACAAGATTGATTGGGGTGAGTTGGAGAAATCCCGTAATCTTGTAACTTCTAATCGATATAATGAGCATCTTCACTACCCCAAGCAAAATCATAATCACCTGTAACAAGAGACTCACACCCTGGTTGGCTATGGAGGTTGAGGAGCTAGGGTTTAAAATTGTTGAGACTTTTGCAACGGGAGTAGAGATCGAGGGCACAGTCAATGATTGTATCAAGCTCAAT
>DASTYM010000263.1:0-2197 GCA_035764995.1 Cyclobacteriaceae bacterium
TGAGAAATGAGCTACACACAAAACGATGAGGAAAGAATAATTTTAGACTATTTCAAAGGTCATGTAGGAACCTTCTGTGATTTGGGTGCCAACGATGGGATTACATTCTCTAACACAAGGGCGCTCGCTGAGAGAGGATGGAGGGGCGTTTTAGTTGATGCTGATCCTGAAGCATTCTCTAAACTCGAAAAATTATATCTTGAATACAAAGGACTTTACACTTACAATTATGCGATAACCGATTACAACGGCAAAAAGATACTTCAAAAATCCAGTTCACTTTTAAAGAACGGTGACACAGGCTTAGTATCAACTTTCAACGCTTCTGAAATGGAACGGTTTAAGAAAGTAGTTAACTATACACCTATTGAAGTACAGTGCTATACTTGGCGAACAGCCTTAAACAGATGGGCTATTCAGGAATTTGATTTTATAAGTGCAGACATTGAAGGAGAAGAATTAAAAGTTTTACCGGACATTGACCTTTCTAAAACTAAATGTATTTGCATTGAGCATAATGGAAGGAACGATTTAAAAACAGAATACGAAAAATATTTACATGGCTTCAAACTTATATACACGAGTGCGGAAAATCTTATCTACGTTAGGTAGGATTATTTTAGGATGGTATTATTTTTTCACCAACCAAAACAACAAGCTGGCAAGACGCAGGATTTCGATTTGCGTTGACTGTAACTATCGTAAGTGGTTTGCTTGTAACCTTTGCGGTTGTCCATTACAGATGAAGGCTAGGCATCCAGAAGAAAACTGTCCACATCCTGAAGGTGATAAATGGAAAGGACTATGAAATTGTGTGCCATTTATTGCGTGTGGGGGGATTACGATTTACTTTATCACTCAACTGAAAATATTAGACCACTTGTTGATGGGGTTATTATAGTGGCCTCAGAAAAATCAAATTACGGAGAATTGCATGAGATTCCATTCTGGGGTCGTGACTTTTTAGTTAACCGTGAGCCTCAATTCTACCATCCAATGAACAGCGAAACGGACAAAAGAAACTACGGTTTAAAAATCGCAAGGGAACAAGGTTATACACATTTCATAATGATGGATGCAGATGAATTCTATGAGTGCGAAGATGTTTCACGTGAAAAACAGAAATTCATAGATAGACCAGATTTACAGGGTTTGGTATGCCGTACAAGGGTATACTTTAAAAGCCCCAGATTAACTATAGGATTCGACACAACATTAGTTCCTTTCATGCACAAGATTACACCAAGCCTGAAGCATGAGTTCAACAGGCGCTATCCTTTTGCGTGGGAGGGGCATAATATTAGGATAGACCCGACCCGAAGTTTAAACATAAATTCAGGGGTAGAGATGTGTGATACGGTCATGCACCATTATTCATGGGTTAGGAAGGATTACGAAAAAAAGATAAGAAATAGCACTGCAAGGCAAAATATAGAAAAATCTACCATTCGGGAAGATTTGGTGCTTGCGAAAGACGGATATAAGGTTAAGTTTTACGATAAAGTTCTTTACACGGTAGAGAACAAGTTTAACTTGCCAGAATACGATGTCATGGTTTAAGATTTACAATTTATGGAGACAGCCTGCGCCAAAGAACGCTGTCACGACTGACAAATACCTTCCTTACAACTCACCTACGGGTGGATATGATTGCTTCCCTCTGGAATGGGATAAAGCAATCCAGGAAAGCCCATCAGCGTCATCATGCCTTTCAACAATTCAGGACTTTATAGAAGGTTTTGGGCTAAGTGACCCAAACCTTGAAAAGCTAGTTGTGAACGGGAAAGGTGAGACTTTCTGGCAAATCCACCATCAAACGGTTGGATCTTTTTCTGAGTATTCGGGTGCCTACTGGCTTTTACGTTTCAACGCTCTAACAAATACAACTGAGTGGGAGGTATTACCCTTCGAAAATTGTCGTTTGGGAGAACCGGACAGTAATGGATACATATCTAAAATATACTATAATCCATTCTTTGGCACTAATGAGTATGGAAGTAATAAGAAACTGACCGTATGCTATGACGTCTATAATCCAAAATCAATAAAGTCGCAAATGATTGCGCAAAAGGGTGAATATAAAGGTCAGGTTATGGTTATCGGAGAGCCGACAGTAAGGAGTCGATATTATACCTTCCCCAAGCAATATTCCGTAGTAGATTGGATGAAAATTGAGGCGGGAATCGCTGACTATCAT
>DASTYM010000264.1:0-9997 GCA_035764995.1 Cyclobacteriaceae bacterium
AATATTTTCTTCGTTGCAGCATCCATAAATCCATTACCCTTTTTTTGAACTAAACGTTACAGCAGAGGTTATTCCTACCAACGCGCCCGCTAAATGCGACTCCCATGATACCATCGGATCGGTTGGCAGCACACCATAGAACACGCCACCATACAACAGCAAAGTAAGAACAGAAATTAATATCGAAACTGCATCTCTGCGAAATATTCCAAAAAAAATCAGGAAGAATGCCAGGCCGTACACAACCCCGCTTGCCCCGATGTGATTAGCAGGCCGCGCAAATAACCAAACCAGAATATTGGTCCAGAAATAAGCCCGAAAAAAAACTGCTGAACCTATGCGGTTATAAAAGAAAAATAACGTAGAGCCGAGGAAAATTAACGGAACCGTGTTGGACACCAGATGAGATAAATTACCATGTATGAGGGGAGCTGTAAAGATGCCGATTAAGCCATTGACCGATCTTGGGTGGATTCCAAAGTTACCGAGTGGCCATCCGTATACAACTTCCAGAAAGAATACGAGCCACATTAAGAAAACAACCCGGAATGGAACAACAGAACTTCCAATGATAGAGCGCTCAGCCATGAAAGAAATTTAGGCCCCTCCTGAAGGGTCTTTTATCATGCCCAACTTCAGGTAGCGAGCTTCCTCCGAACCGATCGCATTAATACCAAGAACTCCTCCGGATGATGACGCAATGTGCTCGGCAATGCTGAGAAGGGTGTTATAGTACTCCTGAGCAAAGGACTTATCGACCTTCCGCCAGATTTGATTAATGCCGGCAAGCTCTTCTACAATAAGTGGGGTTCGTTGTGTTGTTTCATACGGATAGCTCTGCACGAGAATTTTGAATTTGTCTTCAAAATCCTTTGATATCTCACTGAAAATAAGAGAAACAGAGGACATCGATCTTCGTTGCTTTTTCTCTGCGAACTTCATGGCTTCCGTCATCTCTTTTTTATCAATTTTACCATCCGCCCCTGCAATCAGGATACACACCAGCATAGGAGTTTTATAGATTAACTCTACTTCGCTTCCCGTTAATCTGTCGAGTTCAGGAACCATAAACTACTTTAGCTTATCAAAAGTGCTTAAATAACATTGTTTTTAAAATTTTTAACTGTAAAAAAAACTCACGTATTTTATTACCTTCTACAACCTACCAAGCATGTACGAGAAAGATCCGGTCAAGATTTTTGTGGTGGAAGACGACCAGGCCTACACCAAATTCATTAAATATGTTGTTGGCCTGGATCCCGACTTTGAGGTCGAGTTCTTTACAACCGGAAAAGAGTGCCTGAATAACCTGCACAAAAACCCTTCAGTTATTACTCTCGATTATTCCCTGCCCGACATGACCGGAGAGCAGGTTTTGGAACAGATCAAACAACACGATCCCAACATTAACGTTATCATTGTTTCAGCTCAGGAAAAAATAGGAACAGCTGTGGGGCTACTGAAGTCGGGTGCCTTTGATTACATCACTAAAGATCAGGACACAAAAGACAGGCTTCTGAATTCAATCAATAATGCCCGAAACAAAGCATCACTGACTCGGGAAATCGACCACCTGAAGAAAGAGATTTCAGAGAAGTATGAATTTGAGAAAAGCATCATTGGGAATAGCCTGGCATTGAAGAAGGTATTTTCTTTACTCGAGAAAGCAGTAAAAACCACAATTTCAGTTTCAATCACAGGTGAAACAGGAACGGGTAAAGAGCTGGTAGCCAAGGCAATACACTATAATTCAAAACGTAAAAATCAGCCGTTCATAGCGGTTAATATAGCAGCCATCCCCTCCGAACTCATTGAGAGTGAACTCTTCGGGCACGAGAAAGGTGCTTTTACCGGGGCCTTATCCAAACGGGTTGGAAAATTTGAAGAAGCTGAAGGAGGAACTATTTTCCTTGATGAAATCGGAGAAATGGACCCTAACCTTCAAGCCAAACTATTGCGTGTTTTACAAGAACGTGAAGTAACGCGCATTGGAAGTAATCAGGTTGTTAAGCTGGATGTTCGGGTAATTACAGCTACTCATCGGGATTTATCGGAAGAAGTGAAAGCTGGCAGATTCCGCGAAGACCTTTATTATCGTTTATTGGGATTACCGGTACACCTCCCTCCTTTGCGAGAACGTGGCAACGACATCATTGTGCTGACGAAACACTTCCTTGATCAGTTCTCAAGAGAGAATCAACTCCCCAAATTCAGAATACAGGAGCCAGCCCAGAAGAAGCTGATGGACTATTCCTTTCCGGGAAATATTCGGGAGCTCAAATCCATCATCGACTTATCTGCCGTCATGGCTGAGAACAATGAAATTCGCGAACAGGATATTTCCTTTAATACCCTGGCCCGGACGGAGTCATTCCTTAATCATGAAATGACCATGCAGGCTTATATGTATCGCATCATCCGGCATTTTTTAAATCGCTACGACAACAATGTATTGGAGGTAGCCAAGCGATTGGATATAGGAAAGTCATCGTTATACCGATACTTAAAGGAGATGGAAGACGCAGGTATATGAAGCAACTTGAAACCTATATCCGAAAGGGAAGTTTTTACGAGGCTGTTGTTGAAGATGGATCGGATATCATTTTTCTTGTAGACTTCGATGGAAAAATTCTATATCACAATTCATCTGTACATGAAACACTCGGTTACCGGAAGAAGAGTTTGATCGGAAAAAATTTCTTTGATTACATTTTACCCTCTACCCTGAATGAGTTTAGAAACAACTTTAAGCAAAGTCAGAAGAGGGCTTACAGCAAGCAGGTAGAGTTTCAATTTCTTTGTAAAGACAAAACGTACCGTTTCCTTGAATTCAACGCAATCAATCTGAAAAACAAAGAAGGGTTGAACGGATTAATTCTGGACTGTCGCGACATTACAGGAAGAAAAAAGGATGCTGAAGAATTGGTGCGATTGCAAAAAGCAAAAGAACAATTCCTGGCGAACATCAGCCATGAGATTAGGACACCCATTAATGGAATTGCGGGTATTGCTGGCCTTCTCAGCAAGAACCAAAATCCTGAAGAACATGAGACCTATTTGAGTGCGATCCGACATTCTGCTGAAAATCTGAAAGTAATTATTAACGACATTCTTGATCTTTCGGCTATTGAATCAGGGAAATTGAAATTTGAAAAAATATCATTCAATATGACCGATTTGCTGCCATCGCTCATTTCGACATTTACTTATCAGGCACACGAAAAAAATATTTCCCTTCATTATTCGGTAGAAGAATCATTGAACCGTTTTTTGATTGGTGACCCCGTTCGTCTCAATCAAATTCTGATTAACCTGATCAGCAATGCGGTTAAGTTTACCCATACGGGCTCCATTCATGTAGACTGTAAAATTGAGCGCGAGCAAAAAAATACATGTTGGGTACGCATATCCGTGACTGATACAGGAGTTGGTATTCCTTCTGAAAAATTATTTACCATCTTTGAAAGCTTTAGCCAAGCCGATGAAAGCGTGACCAGACGTTACGGTGGTACAGGTCTCGGCCTTTCCATTGCCCGACAACTGGTTGAACTTCAAAAAGGCAAAATCGAAGTCGAGAGTCAGGAGCACGTTGGTTCCATATTTACGATCCTTATTCCATACGAAATAAGCAAAGCAACCAAGCAATCCAGGCAGCCTCATAAACAGAGCAATACACCCTATGGCGCCAATCAGGGGCTTCATGTTCTGCTCGTTGAAGATAACGATATCAACAGGCTGTATGCGAAAAGTATTTTAGAGACCTGGAAATGTAAGATCGACATTGCTGAAAACGGGTTGATTGCCATAGAAAAATTAAAAAGCAATCAGTACGATGTCATTCTCATGGACGTGCAGATGCCCGTGATGGACGGCTACGAAGCAACGAAGGCCATCCGGATGATGACTCAGCCTTTGAATTCAACTCCGGTGGTAGCTTTAACTGCAAACGCTACGAAAAATGATATTGAAAAATGCTTAGCTGCCGGAATGAACGACTATGTTGCCAAGCCTTTCACGCCCGATGACTTGTATCAAAAGTTGTTTACGAATTTAAAACTTGTTCCCGGGTCAAATACGTCAAATGAAGCTAAGCCAAAACTTTTCGATTTAAATTACCTCAAGACTATTTCCAGTAACAACGCAGAGTTTATAAGAGAAATGGTGCAAACTTTCGTTCAGTCCGTTCCCGCCATACTGGATCAGATGGAAGGAGCAGTGGATCAATCAGATTGGTCAACATGTGGAAGATTGGCGCACCAGATAAAACCATCCCTAACACTGATGGGTATTCACCAATTAAAGGAAGCTGCCATTCAAATTGAGGGAATCGCTACTAATCCAACTGCTACATCCGCAAGCCTGGTAAACAAGTTTATCAAAACCTGTCAGGATGTTATTCAGGAACTTACTGAAGAATTGCCACACCTTTAGTGCTGGCTCATGACCGCAATTTTGCGGTGAACGAGAGCCCGTCCTCCCCTGCTGATAATTACATAGTAGACACCGTTTGCCAGGTTGTTCAGTTCAACTTCCTGCGGTGTAAAGATATCTTCTTTCAATTCTCCTTTCAGCATAGTAACTCCGCGCTGGTCAACAATACTATATGTGTATCCATCCAGCAGTATATACTCAGCAGTAAAGTTTATATGCCTTGACGCAGGGTTCGGGAAAATATCAATTCGATTGGCAGCTTCCAAAATCGGATCCTCAACTCCAACAATTGTAGCGGCATTTTTCGGAGATACCTGCACCATCACTGACTGGTGGATTCGTTTCGTATTTCGATCCTGAACAAATGCCACGACCCACAAATTAGTATTGGCTATTCCGATCGGCACATCGAGAATCGATTTAACCGGAACGGAGTATGATGTACCGAATGTCCAGGGGATATTGACTGTTTGTCCCTCGCTTCCGATAAGCATCTTCCTCACGACATTAATATTTCCTGAGACATTCGCTTCGATCAATGCAATGTGGAACGTAACAGGAGTATTTAAAGGAATGGCAGCATCAATGTACTCAAATTGTACATTCAGGCTGATTGAATCTGCGGTAGCAGGCAATTCATTTACCCGGATGTCGAACAACGGGCTTTCCAATGCTCTGCGATCAACTTCTGTTGCATTGATCTTCGTTTGATCTCCATTAAATACGGTTCCAAAATAGTCACCAAGGACACCATCCATGATACCAACTGGTGGTTGTGATATTCCGTAGAATAAGCTTCTCGCTGCCGGGTCAACAGGGTTGCTCAGGTTAATTGCATCTGTAGAAGGATTTGAAATATGATATTGAATCTTAAAGAAGTCAGAGCTATCCTTCTGAGCAAACTGACTAGTATATAAATTATTCAGGTAATCATTTGCAGAAGGATTGATTCCAGCATTCGTAAAGTATTCAACCAGGACATTGCGCTGCTTCTCTCCAATAAAGACGTTATCAAATGCAAAGCCGCTATATTCAACGGTTCTTGTAGCGTCATTAAACTGATTATCACTATTACTTCCAAAAGCAATTCTGAAAATCACTTCGTTCCGATCCGCGTCAGGGATTTGATCCAGGTTATAGCGTGCGGTCTTCCATCCACCCGATGTGTGGTTCGAAGTTGACCATCCAAATTGTCCAAGTTGTTGCAAGCCCGGGTTACCTGTCAATGCGCGACCATCATACCAGCTTAAACCAGCGCCCGCATCGTTTCCAACCGTTTGCCATGAAACACCACCATCAGTTGAATACTGAACAACAGCTCCGTCTCGTCCATCTTCCGAGTCAGACCAATAGTCAACAGAAATCATCGGACGTTTTAGGTTAGCGAGGTTAATGCATGGTCCTATCACTGCTGATTTTTCGTTTGCAAAATACGTGCTCTTATCAACCACCGTGTTGGTATTCCGACCTGTCCACCATGCATTTGTACCGGATGATGCAGAGTTTATAATAGCACCATTCGGTAATCCATACACCCAACTGGTGTCGGATGGTATCGAAATATCAGCCCTTGTACCAACCCAGGTTCCCGGGCCGGCTTCAAAATTCTCAAAATACCCCGCTGTAGGTGATGGAGTTCCATACGACAATATGAAAGCTCGTTTGGTTGTATCATTCACGCAACCATCGTTGGTAGCCACCGAAAGCTTCACATCGTACTGACCAAATGCATCATACTTGTGACTCGGATTTGTATAAGTACCTGACGTACGTCCACCGTTTGTGCCAGCTGGTACAGCACCACCTGCAGGTCCGGATAATGTATAACCATCACTAAATTCCCAAGTATACTGTGTAATGGTACTGATTCCCGGGTTCGTTGTATCAACAAATTTGGTATCATTTCCGTTACAGAACGCGCTCCACACAAAATTCATGGATGGTGTTGGACCTACCCTGATTGCTTTCAATGTATCATGCTTACATCCTTCGCTGGTTGTAACCTGAAGCATGATATTATAATTTCCATGAACTGGATATTGATAGAAAGGCTCCTGTGTCGAACTGCCAATTCCATTTCCAAAATCCCAATTGTAAGCAACCAGTGTTGCCCCTGTGGGGTTGCTGCCGGTAATAATGGATGACTCTGTAAAGTTCAGTACAGAAGACACACATGAATTCGATACGTCAATAATTGCTTTAGGCGATGAGTAAACAGTCAGTTGTTTTTGCAGGAATGTGGTTGCGCCAAATTCGTTTGTGTAAGTGTAAATGATATCATATACACCGGCAGGTAAGAAATCAGTAACGATGTAATAGAATCCATCCGGCTTTTGAATAATACGCGAATCAAGAATTGGCTGAGGGCTTGAAAAATCAGTTGGTGTCCCTAAAAGAGGTACTACATCAGGATTTCCTCTTAACCTTATATCTCCAATGTCACTACAGATTTGCGGGAATCCATTCGCATCCTCGGTCGCAAAAATATCCGGACTTACAGAGACCAATACCCGGAAATCAATTGTAGTGACCGGATTAACGATGGTTGATTTACGAGGAGCACTTAAACAACCGGTTGCCGGATCGGTGTACGTATAGGTAATGACATTCGTTCCAATATTTGCGTTAGCCGGATTAAAATTAGATGTACCTGCAACAATTCCAGGTCCGGTAAATACGCCTCCTGCTGGCCCTGGTACACCTGTCAGTGTAACTACTGCATCATCTTCCTGATAGACAGCACCCAGTCCTGTAAAGGTTACGAAATTCAGTGTATCATTAACAGTAACCCGTACCTGGTCAGAAACCGAAGCGCAAACACCTGGAGGATCGTTGGTAGTTAATGTAAAGGTTAGAACAAGACCGTTAGCAGATCGTTCAGCTGGAGTCATTGTGTAAGTCGTAACAGGTGATGTTACATTACCAAATTGAGGTGCACCACTGCCCCCACTCCACACAACTGAAGTGGTAGATCCACTGTATGAACCATTGAGGTTAATATTTTGATACTCACAAACTGCAAAATCATCTCCGGCAAAAACTTTGGCAGATTCATCGATTGTAACATTCAAGTCAACAGAAACTGTTGTACAAGGTCCAACTCCGTCCGGATCATTCGTGGTTAATCTGAACTGCAATGTATTACCTACATCTGCCCGCACCGTATCGTAGATAGCCGATACATTTAGTCCCGTAATACTGCTGACTGACAGTGTTCCCCCACCCACCAGTTTACTCCATGCTCCACTGGTAGCACTACCTCCTACTGATCCGCTTAAAATTATTTGCGCTGGCTCACAAACTACGATGTTTGTACTTGGCACAGAGACTAAAGCAGTTCGGTTCACCTGAAGTGTAAATTGATCAACAGCAACTGCACAAACTGAAGAACCGCTTGTCACTGTTAACGTAAACGTAACTGTATTTCCAAAATCTCCTGATCCAACTGTATACACAGGGCTCAGTACAGAATTACTACTCAGGGATCCTGCTCCGTTATGTGTCCATGCTAATGTTCCATTTGCTATACTGGCAACTGCTGTTCGTGCTCCAAAATCAAATGTTGGCGTACCTTCACAAACTGCATCATCACCACCGGCATTGGCAATAGGCTTGGGAGTGATTGTCAATAACATAGTGTTATTTGAACTGGTACAGCTTCCATTTGGAAATGCTGTTAACGTGAACGTGATAACCCCGGTTTCTCCCGGTGCAGCAAAGTATGATGGAGTAAGTGTATTTCCATTGAATAAAGTTCCGGCACCATTATGGGTCCAGGCTAACGAACTATAATTGGAAGCAGAAGCTAATACGGTTTGACTTGAGAAATTATAAGTTCCACCCTGGCAAATTTCAGCATCACTTCCAGCATCAACAATAGTTGAAGGAGTAATTGTCAATACCATATCGTCTGACACAGGTAGACAACTATTGTTTCCATTAACTGTTAATGTAAAGGTCACTGTACCTGTCTCACCAACGCCAGGAGTATATGTAGGTACAAGTGTGTTGGCATTTGATAAAACGCCTGATGCTCCGGCCGAGGCTGTCCATAGTAGGCTACTGTAGTTAGAAGCTGATGCATCCACAATCTGATTAATAAAATTGAAGGCTACTCCCTGACAAGTTTCTGAATCACTTCCTGCTGAAAGGGTTTGCTTAGGAGTAATTGATAAGGTCATTTGGTCATTCACCGTTGCGCAGCTTCCATTGCCTGTAGCGGTCAGCGTAAATGTTACATTCCCCACCTCTGTCGAGCCCGGCTGGTAGGTGGGTGTTAATGTATTGGCATTAAATAATGTTCCTGTTCCTGAGTGAGTCCACAGGATAGTAGCATAGTTGGATGCAGTAGAAGGCGATGCTTGAGAACTGAAATTGAAACTTACACCTTGACAGGTTTCAGCGTTACTTCCAGCAAACACAACAGGTGCATCTGTAACTTGTAAACTTACCTGATCACTAACGTTTGCACAGCTTCCACCACCCGTCACCGTCATGGTTAAGATAACAGTTTTACCTCCATCTGCTGCTACCGGGGTATACGTTGGTGCGGTTGTAGTTGCGTTCGTTAAAGTACCTGAGCCGTCATGGGTCCATAAAATTCCAGCGCTGTTGGTTGCGTTTGCTCCACTTACCGTGAATGGTGTGGTCTCACAAGTCTCAGCTGTTGCTGATCCCGCATCCGCTGTCGGCTCTGCTGTGATCGTTAATGCCTTGGTATCTACTGCATCGGCACAAGTTCCATTACCATCAACGGTCAAGGTCAATGTGACAATGTCGCCTGCATCGCCTGCTGCCGGTGTGTAGGTCGGTGTTAGTGTAGTTGCATTTGTTAATGTTCCTAATCCATCATGGGTCCACAAAATTCCGGCACTGTTGGTTGCACTCGCTCCAATTACTGTGAATGATGTGTTCACACAGGTCTCTCCGGTTGGCGCACCCGCATCTGCTGTTGGAGGTTCAGTGACTGTCAGCGCTTTCGTATCAACTGCGACAGCACAACTTCCATTACCCGTAACTGTCATAGTTAAGATAACAACTGTCCCTCCATCGGTTGCCGAAGGGGTATAGGTCGGTGTCAGTGAGGTTGCCCCTGCTGTAATCGAGCCCGCACCATTTTCGGTCCACAGGATTCCTGCACTGTTGGTTGCAGTTGCTCCACTTACGGTGAATGGCGTTGTTTCACAAGTTTCTGCAGTTGCTGACCCAGCATCGGCTGTTGGTGCAGGGGTGATTGTAAGTGCTTTTGTATCCACTGCATCGGCACAAGTTCCATTACCATCGATGGTCAATGTTAGTGTTACAGTGTTGCCTGCATCACCTGCTGCTGGTGTATATGTTGGCGTGAGTGTAGTTCCATTGGTTAGCGCACCTAAACCATTGTGGGTCCAAAGAATTCCAGCACTGTTGGTTGCGCTTGCCCCACTTACTGTGAATGATGTGTTCACACAAGTTTCTCCTGTTGCTGCTCCGGCATCTGCTGTGGGCCCATCCGTAACGGTCAATGATTTTGTATCCACGGCTACCGCACAACTTCCATTACCGGTCACCGTCATGGTTAAGATAA
>DASTYM010000265.1:0-8363 GCA_035764995.1 Cyclobacteriaceae bacterium
GAAGCGGGTAACGGTCCGCCTACGTTCTCAATTGATCCAATCGATGGCACATTAACATGGGATGCACCCGGAAATGCAGGGGAGTATAATGTAGCCTTTATAGTAAAAGAGTGGAGAAAAATAAACGGACAGTGGATTGAAATTGGCTTTGTAAGGCGTGACATGCAAATTATTGTTATTGCAGATTGTAGGAATGAACGACCCTAGCTTATCATTCCTGATGATACTTGCGTTGTGGCAGGTACTGTTCTTAAAACAACAATTTTCGGAACGGATAAAGAGAATCATCAGGTAAAAATGGAAGCTTTCTCTGAACTTTTTGAATTTTCAAGTGCAACGAAAGCAACTGTGCAGCCATTTCCTGCGATATTCCAGCCCTCAAATCCTCCGGCACAATTGAAGTTTAATTGGAATACGGAATGTGATCACGTAAAAGATCAGCCATATCAGGTAATATTTAAAATAACAGATGACCCATCTGTCGGTCCACCATTAACAAACTTTGAAACATGGAGAATAAATGTAGTGGGTCCGGCCCCAGTGCTGCAATCTCCAACAGTTGATTTCGCTAAACGCCATGTTAACCTAAGTTGGGATTCCTATCAATGTCAGAATGCTGATATCATGCAGGTCTGGCGAAAGGTAGATGAATCCAGTTTTACTCCGGGGCTTTGCGAAACGGGTATGCCAGAATCCCTTGGGTATACACTCATTGCAACTGTTCCGATAAGCAACACATCCTATCTGGATACAAATGGGGGTAAAGGTTTATCCGTTGGCGCTAAATATTGCTATAGGGTTGTAGCCATATTTCCGCTACCAAGAGGAGGCGAAAGTTATGTTTCTGATGAAGTGTGTATTGATCCCATAAAGGCAGATGCCCCTGTAATAACACACGTTACTGTAGATAAAACAGGAACTAATGACGGAGAAATTACCGTTCGCTGGACACCTGCGTTTGATATTGACCCCGTACAATTCCCCGGCCCTAAACAGTATGTATTGCAACGCGTGAGTGGTGAGACTTATATTAACGAGAGTCCGCAGTTTGATGGCACATCATTTACTGTGTCAGGATTGAATACACGCGACCGACAATATTTTTTCAGAGTAGTTCTCTACTCAGGAACAGCCTCCAACGCTGCACTGCAACCCATTGATACATCGTCATTAGCGTCATCGGTTTGGTTGGATCTGGATCCGCAAAAAGGAAAAATTGATTTAAACTGGAGAGCTGATGTGCCTTGGTCAATTCAACTGCAAGACTTCCCTACGCATGACGTTTTCCGCGGCCCCGAAAGCCCGGGAAGTAATTTGATTCTGATTGAGAGTGTCAATGTTATACAGAACGGTTTAAATTATTCGGACCAGGGAAAATTTGCACCTGGTGATACACTCAACGGAACCTTGAAATATTGTTACCGTGTATTGACCAGAGGTGGCTATGGTAATCCTGCTATTGACGAACCACTGATCAATTACTCTCAAATAAATTGTGCGCAAAGTAGTATTGAAAAAGTCATGCCTTGTACTCCAGCAATTGAGCCATTCGTAAGTAGCTGTGAAGATTTCGGAAAGAACTATGGTTGTGACGCCAGCAACTTCACAAACATCGTTCGATGGAGCGTGCCTTGTAAACAAGATGTGATAAGTTATAACCTATATGTTGCAAGCTCTGCTGAAGGAACGTACACTTTACTGGCCTCCAATATTATTGATACCGTTTACGAAGACAAAAACCTGTCATCGCTTGCGCGTTGTTACAAAGTAACATCCGTTAATCGTTCCAATAATGAGAGTGAATTAAGTGAGCCTGTATGTAATGACAACTGTCCTTATTATGAATTACCAAATGTGTTTTCTCCTGGCAATGTTGATGGAAAAAATTGTAACGAGCTGTTCAGTGCATTCGGTGTTACATTAAATCTGGGTGAAAATCCTGGTTGTCTCGAAGCAGATACTGATCAATCAAGGTGTGCCCGATTTGTTCAACAAGTTGACTTTACCGTTTACAATCGGTGGGGAATAAGGGTCTACCATTATATAGGTCGAAGGGGCGATGATAACAATAACATCTACATAAATTGGAATGGTCGTGATGAGAAAGGCAGTGAATTAGCAACCGCTGTATACTATTATAAGGCCGAGGTTACCATGGATGTGATGAACCCGGCTGAAAAGGTAAAACTGATTAAAGGATGGGTGCATCTGGTAAGATAGCCGTATAACAAATATTTAAACTATACTTCCAAAATGAATTTTTTGGATACAGTATTGGGTTTTATATTGTAGGCTGATACCAGTGAAAAATGACGGAAAAGTACGGTTGGTTCGTGAAAGCGCGGCATATACTCCTTTTTGCAGTAGGAATCATTTTGATTTCAACGCTGAAACTACAAGCTACCCACTTAAGGGCCGGACAGATTAGAGTTATACGCGATGGCTGTTCCAGCCTCCGGGTTACCGTTACTGTTACAGTTTATACCGATACAGGCTGTGGTGGAGGCTGCGTTTTGTTTGGTGGAGTACAGGATGTGCTTGATTTTGGAGATGGGTCCAGCGTTTTGGTTCCCGAAACACCCAATACACCCTATCCCGGAGCAGTTAATGTAGGTTTTGCTTCTTATTCGATAGGCCATACTTTCCCGGGACCCGGCCGCTATACCATAAGCTATCTGGAACCAAACCGGAATGGGGGAGTACTCAATA
Organism: Cyclobacteriaceae bacterium; assembly: GCA_035764995.1. Taxonomy (GTDB): domain Bacteria; phylum Bacteroidota; class Bacteroidia; order Cytophagales; family Cyclobacteriaceae; genus UBA2336. The sequence goes on from DASTYM010000265.1 coordinate 2,710, forward strand.
TGAATAATTCAATTGGTACTACGTTCTACCTGGAGACTCAAATTGATTTATCGATAGGCTGTTCAAACAGCGCGACATTAGCGAATGCACCGATTGATGAAGCTTGCAGCGGAGTTATGTTTTCTCATAATCCAGGCGCTTCTGACCCAGATGGTGACAGCCTTTCTTATGAAATCGTTGTTCCTTACCGCGACAGAAATGCTCCTGTTGATAATTATCGCGATCCCAATAACGCAGGATTTTATGGCGGACTGGATTATAATCACGCCAATGAAGAAGGTAGCGGACCGCCAACCTTTGCCATTGATCCGATCGATGGAACGCTGACCTGGGATTCACCTGGTCAGGCAGGAGAATACAATGTTGCTTTTATTGTAAAGGAGTGGAGGAAAATTAACGGACAATGGATAGATGTTGGTTTTGTGAGACGTGACATGCAAATTATTGTGGTAGCAGATTGTACAAATGAACGACCCGAGTTGATCATTCCACCTGACACTTGTGTGGTGGCTGGCACAGTCCTGAACAAAACTATTTTAGGAACCGATAATCCCGGGAATCATATCGTAAAAATTGAGGCCACTTCAGAGATACTGGCCAGCACATTCGATTCTCACGCAACCGTTACGCCTTTTCCTGCTGTATTCCAGCCATCGAATCCTCCTGCCAAGCTGGTGTTCAATTGGAACACTATATGCGGTCACGTGAAGGATCTTAGTTACCAGGTAGTATTTAAGATAACCGATGACCCTCCACAAGGCCCAAGCCTCGCAACCTTCGAGACGTGGCGAATAAAAGTAGTCGGGCCTGCTCCGGTATTACAGCCTCCTTCAGTAGACTTGGCGAAACGTTACGTGGATTTGACATGGGATGCATACGAATGTCAGAATGCAGAGGTGATGCAAGTGTGGCGCAGGGTAGATGAAACCAGCTTTACTCCAAGTAATTGCGAAACGGGCATGCCGGAATCCCTCGGATATACACTCATTGCCACTGTGCCAATCAGTACTTCTACTTATAAAGACACGAATGGTGGAAGAGGTTTATCCGTTGGTGCGAAATATTGTTACAGATTGGTTGCACAGTTTCCATTGCCGCTGGGTGGTGAGAGCTATGTTTCTGATGAGGTGTGTATCGATCCTATATTGGCAGATGCACCCGTAATTACGAATGTTACCGTAGATAAAACCAGCGCAACCAATGGAGAAATTACGGTACGATGGACACCTCCTTTTGATATGGACCCAATTCAATTTCCTGGACCGAAGGAATATCAACTTCAACGCCTTAGTGGCACCGGGTTTATTAATGAAAACTCGACACCAATTGTGGATACTTCCTTTACATCAACCGGATTAAACACATTTGACAGGCAATACTTCTATAGAGTTGTTCTCTATTCAGGAACTGCTTCCGATCCAACGCTTCAGGCAGTTGATACTTCTGAACTGGCATCTTCTGTCCGACTGGAACTTGATCCTGAGAAAAAGCAAATTGGCTTGAGTTGGAGAGCTGCGGTACCCTGGTCTATTCAATTGCAAGACTTCCCCTTGCACGATGTGTTCCGTGGACCTGAAGGTGCCGTTGAAAATGAATTGGTTTTGATTGAAAGCGTAGACGTTATTGAGAATGGTCTTGCCTATCTTGACAAGGGAAAATTAGCACCAGGCGACTCGCTAAACAGAAATTTAACGTACTGTTACCGTGTTTTAACCCGTGGGGGTTACGGCAATCCTGCCATACCTGAACCGTTGATTAACTATTCGCAAATCAATTGTGCACAACCAACAGATGACGTACCTCCTTGTGCACCAACGATTGAACCATTCGAGATTTGTAAAGATTTTGATATCAATTATGGTTGCGATGCTTCTACTTTCACCAACACGATCCGATGGAGTGTGGCTTGTAAGGAAGATATAAGAAGCTATAATTTGTATGTGGCAAGTACAGAAGATGGAACGTATGTTCTGTTGGCATCGAACATCATTGATACGGTGTATGAAGACAAAAATTTATCATCGCTGGCCCGTTGTTATAAGGTAACAGCGGTTGACCGCTCAAACAATGAAAGCGAATTGAGCGAACCGGCTTGTAATGATAACTGTCCATACTATGAATTGCCAAACGTCTTTACTCCTGCAAGCGCAGATGGCAGAAATTGCAACGAATTATTCAGAGCGTTTGGAGCACCGTTAAACCTGGGCGAAAATCCTGATTGCCCTGAGGTGGATGTTAATCGGAAACGATGCGCACGCTTTATTCAGAAGGTAGACTTTACAGTGTACAATCGTTGGGGAGGGAAAGTGTATCACTATGTTGGTCAACAAGGTGATGAGAACAATGACATCTATATCAACTGGAATGGCCGTGATGAGAAAGGACGTGAGTTGGCAACAGGTGTATACTATTATATGACTGAGGTCACCAGGGATGTTGTGAACCCTTCCGATAGAGTTAAAGTAATAAAAGGATGGGTGCACCTGGTGAGGTAAGACCCGACAAAAGCAATATTGTCCTGTTTGATGGCGTTTGCAATCTGTGCAGCGGAGCGGTCCGGTTTATTATTAAACGAGACCCATCAGGTGTTTTTAAATTTGCCTCCCTTCAATCAACCTTCGGCCAACAACGGCTCGATCAATTTAAGATCGATAAGAATGTATTGCACAGTATAATTCTTGTGCGTGACAATCAGTTCCTTCATCGCAGTGATGCTGCTCTTGAAATTGCCAGGCAATTAAACGGGGGTTGGCCGGCTCTATATGTTTTTAAGATACTCCCGCGGTTTCTACGCGATGGCATCTATAATCTCGTGGCGCGTTATCGTTACCGCCTCTTTGGAAAAAAAGACGAATGCTGGATACCCACACCAGAACTGAAAGATAGATTTCTGGAATAATTCACTTTGATTAACTTGGGCCTTTGGAAAGTGTTAAGGTGCTAAAGTGTTAAAGTGTTTAAGTCAACATACATTAACACGTCAACACATCAACACATCAACACTTTAACACATTAACACTATAAAGAATGAAAGCATACATATTCCCAGGTCAGGGTTCTCAGTTTACCGGAATGGCAAAGGACATTTACGATTCAAACACGAACGCAAAAATTCTACTGGATCAGGCAAATGATATTTTAGGATTTAAAATCACGGATATCATGTTTACCGGCACAGCGGAAGAACTCAAACAAACCAAAGTTACGCAACCTGCCATCTTCATTCACTCAGTAGCACTCGCACTTACCAATGAAACCTTTCAGCCCAATATGGTTGCAGGTCACTCATTGGGTGAATTCTCTGCGTTGGTGGCCAATAAAACACTCTCTTATGCCGATGCATTGAAACTGGTTTACAAGCGCGCCATGGCCATGCAGCATGCCTGTGAAATTAACCCATCCACGATGGCTGCTATTTTGGGATTGGCGGATAACGTAGTAGAGGAAGTTTGTGCTTCGATTGACGAAGTGGTCGTTGCAGCAAACTACAATTGTCCTGGCCAGCTGGTAATCTCCGGCTCAAACAAAGGTATTGAAATAGCTTGTGAGAAATTAAAAGCAGCTGGTGCCAAACGTGCACTTCCTTTACCGGTGGGAGGAGCCTTCCACTCTCCTTTAATGGAGCCAGCGCGTGAAGAACTTGCAGCAGCAATCGAGAGTACTGTTTTTAATAAACCAATTTGCCCAGTTTATCAAAATGTAAATGCACTGCCGGCAACAGATGTGAATGAAATCAAAAAGAACCTGGTTGCTCAATTGACGGCTCCGGTTCGGTGGACACAATCCGTGCAGAATATGGTGAAAGACGGTGCAAAGACATTCATTGAATGCGGGCCTGGAAAAGTGCTTCAGGGATTAGTGAAGAAAATTGCACCTGAAGTCGAAGCAATGAGTCTATAATTTTTCAACCGAAAGATTATCCTGACAAGCTGCCAGCATTTGAAGCACTGTTTTTTTTAAAATCGGATGGATAAAATCAGGAGCTATCTCTGCCAATGGAAGCAACGTAAATTTTCGATTGGCTATTTCCGGATGTGGAATGGTCAACGGTTCGCTTGAGATTACCGAATTTCCATAGAAAAGAATATCAATATCAATTATTCGAGGTCCCCATTTTTCCTCACGGGTTCGCCCCATTTGCTCTTCGATCAGTTGGGTGGCTTCCAGTAGCTTTTGAGGGTCGTGTGATGCGTGAATTTCGATAATCTGATTATAGAAATCAGGCTGACGGGTATTTCCCCAAGCCGCTGTTTTATATGTAGAGGATGTTGTAATAATCTTCCCGATAAGCCGACTGATTTCATGTCGTGCCCGGTCAAGATTCCCCTGTCTGTCACTCAGGTTACTGCCCAGCAAGATAAAAATTGGAATACCCATCGTTCACAAACTTATGTTTTTTTAGGTGACACTATTCTGTAATTTTGATTCAAATACTGTTTAATTATGAATTTTTTTAAGACTTTTTTAGCATCATGTTTAGGAACGTTGGTCACCCTCCTGGTATTGATCGTGTTGATGGTCGGTGTGTTGGCAGGACTCGGGAGCGAGGAGGAAATTTTAGTTAAGGATAATTCTGTACTTCAGCTTAACCTCGATGCACAAATAACCGAGCAACAACTTGAAAATCCGTTTGAAGGATTACCGATCGGCAATACTGTTCCGAATATAGGCCTGTTGCAATTGAAGCAAACCATTAGCAACGCTAAAACTGACCCCAAGATCAAGGGAATATTTTTAAACGTGACCTATCCAATGACCGGTTTTTCATCGATTGAAGAGATTCGTCAGTCCTTAATTGATTTCAGAAGTGATGGCAAGTGGGTCATCGCCTATGCCGATGTGATGTCGGAGGGAGCTTATTATTTAGCTTCTGCAGCAGATAAAGTTTATCTGAATCCAGAGGGTGAAGTTGAGTTTAACGGGTTATCAATTGAAGTGCTATTCTTCAAAAAGATGTTTGAGAAGCTTGAGATTAAGCCTGAAATTTTCAGGGTAGGTCAATACAAAAGCGCTGTTGAGCCTTTTATGCTGGAAAAGATGAGTGAGGAGAACCGTACGCAATTAACAGAAATGACAAATTCGATATACGGCCAGGTACTCACCCGTATTTCCGAGAGCAGAAATATCCCACGGGAAAAACTGGAAGAAATTTCTGATAAGATGTTAATCAGAAGTGCAAATCATTCGGTTGAACATGGCTTGGTTGATTCCTTATTGTATTACGACCAGGTGTTGAATGAACTTCGAACGAGATTGTCGATTAAGGAAAATGCCAAGGTTAACTTTATTAAATACCACAAATACCGTAAGAGTATTGATAAAACGTATAGCTCCGAAGATAATGAGATAGCCGTAATCGTGGCCGATGGTACAATTCTGCCAGGAGCTGCTGATGAGGGTGTTATTGGTTCCGATACTTTTGCAGAGGAAATAAGGAAAGCCCGTGAAAACAAAAAAGTAAAAGCTATTGTGATTCGCGTTAACTCACCGGGCGGAAGCTTTCAGGCATCAGATATCATGTGGAGAGAAGTCACCCTGGCCGCTCAGGTGAAACCCGTTATTGCCTCCATGTCCGATTACGCTGCATCCGGAGGATATTATTTGTCTATGGGATGCGATACCATCGTGGCACAACCACATACCATCACAGGTTC
>DASTYM010000266.1:0-10339 GCA_035764995.1 Cyclobacteriaceae bacterium
TCATGCGGTATAATGCTTCCCAGTTTCCTTTTGTATCGGGAATTAATGTTTCAATGGTTGTTTCAGGGCTTATGGCTTTTGTTTGTACTACTGTTTGGTACCAAACTTCTGCACCGCGATCTTTCAACTCATCGCGATTCACCGATGTAATCACCGCATGTTTTACGCCCATCAATTTGATCGCTTCCGCAACACGTTTCGGTTCGTCAAGATCATATTCCGTTGGGCGGCCCGTTGCAACTGCGCAAAAGGTGCAACTGCGCGTGCAAATATTACCGAGAATCATGAAGGTGGCTGTACCGGCACCCCAACATTCGCCCATGTTCGGGCAATTGCCGCTTTCACAAATGGTGTGAAGTTTATGGTCATCCACCAGTCTGCGCACTTTGGCATACTCCGGCCCCACCGGCAGCTTCACGCGAAGCCAGTCGGGCTTACGCCTGCGCGTTTCTTCTTTTGATATGACTGGGAGTTCAATCATGAAATAGTATTGAGTATTAAGTATAGAGTATTGAGTAAGCCGAGAGTCTCAGGACTAAATACTCATTACTAACTACTATTACTTACCAATAAGTTCCTTATACTGATCTGCAGTTAACAAGCCATCAGCTGATCCGCTGATTTCAATTTTGATCATCCAGCCTTCACCGTATGCGTCTTCGTTTACCTTCTCAGGGTTAGCATCCAGGGCCGGGTTTATTTCCAACACTTTCCCGCTAACAGGCATATATAAGTCTGACACCGTTTTAACGGCTTCTACGGTTCCAAAAACATCGCCTTGAGCAACAGTCTGGCCTACCGTATTGATATCAACATAAACGATATCGCCCAATTCGCCTTGCGCAAAGTCGGTAATGCCTACAGTAGCTGTTTTGCCTTCAATCTTAACCCATTCGTGGTCTTTGGTATACTTTAATCCAGCAGGAATGTTCATAGTGAGTAGTGTTAAATTTTTCGCCAAAAATACAATTCTTTAACTTTAAATCCTCAATCGACAAATATTATTGGGCCAAGCTAAAGCGCACCTGGAGGCCAAATCGCGTAGTAGATCTACGGAAGGAGTTGGATACAGCCGGGTTGTTAATGGTACGTTCGTAGTACGCCTGAATGCTCAACTTTTGATTGACGATGTAGCTGATATTCGGGCGGAACTGGTAGTTGACGTTACCACTGGTAATGATGTTTTGTTCTTCAATTTTCCGCTGAATGGTTTTGGTGTCTGTTACCGTAAAATTAACCCTGAAAGTCACATCATTTTTAAGTACAATGGTTCTTCCATTTGCCTTGAAGAGCGGAACCTTGAAGTTGTTCTTGGTATAACCTAATTCAAATGAAACATCCTTGTTGCTTACTTCAGTTACCTGTGCATTGGAAATGTTCAGGGCGAGATCGCGTTTTGTTTTGTAATCAGCACGCACGGTTAACCTGTTTTTTGTTCGCACATTAACTCCAATGAGTGGTGAAAATTGTTCCGTGATCAATACCTGGCTGATCACGTAAATAGGTACAATTTTTCCATCAATCACGCTTCCGTACAATCCATTGTTATATTTCTCAACCGGCACGTCCATACCAACCTGTCCTGCACCTTCGTACTCGAGTGAGTTGGAATAATTCAATACTGAATAAGCAGATGAATAGGCATGTGAAATAGTGATTGCCTGAAACGCCTCTTTCAAAGCTTCAATTTTGTTTAAACCTGTGTAATCAACGCGCCAGTTAGGCAATGGCGTTTTCGGGAACGGGCTCAGATTTTGAGCTTTGACAGTTTTGCCGGAGTAAGCAGCAATGAATGCAGCGATGGTTACGTCCTGGCTGGCGGTGTCATATTCAGCCCCGGTAATGCTCTGAAAGAGTTCACGGGCCTTAATCAGATTCTTCTCAAACTGATGAAACACATCTGACGATAATTTGTCATTCGTACTATTGAAAGCTGTTCCGATTGTGATGGTTGAAATCTTATAACTTCCGATCCGACTTGGGTTGAGCGATGAAAAACCGTTGTGGATTGTTTGATCATTCCCCGAATTATATCGGAAAATTTCCTGGTAGGAATCCATCACATCTTTCTTGACATCCAATTGAATCTTGAAATCAAGTGTTGGCTCAATGGCGGCCCGTGCACTAAACGCCCGTGTACGTGTTTGTGTGAATGGATTGGTGAGTTCCTCTTCTTTTGTAAGCCAACCTTTATCGGCCGCTTTGAAACGAATATTTGGATCCTGACTACCAAATACAAACCCCCAACCCGGAGCTTCAAACGCCTTGTCCATACCAAACAAGTATGGTGATGGCGCAAAACCAGGTAGCGAAATGCCCTCCGTTACGGTATAGGTTCCGTTAATGGAACGCAGCGACATCAATAAACGAAGAAGTCCTTTTAACGCAGGCGGTGCAGAACGAACCGTATCAGCAACCGGCTTTGCAGTTGGCTTTGGCGGTGGTTTCGGTGAATTAACATCTTTTAAAAATTTGAGTTTGTTGTAAAGCTTCACCATGTCAATGCGACCCGTAAGGGTTTGATCGCGGCTGTTGGTAATAAGATTTTTAAAATCCAGGCTTAAGGAATCAGTAGGATCAAAGAGTGGTCCGGCTCTCCAATTGTAATTCACCTGGTAGCGATACTCGGCCCCCAGCCAGTCGGTGAGGGGAAGTTTATCGAGCGGAACAACATAGTTGGCTGTTATTCCCTGATCGAAGTTCTTCATCCGACCAAAATTTTTCAGGTTCTTTTTGATGGCTTCGTTAACCGCATCGCCTTCTCCTTCCGGTTCATCAACCAATGCATTTGCCCTTGCAGAGTAGTCAAGCGACAGGCTTTTTGAAAGATTCCATTTCAGGTTGTAAGTTCTGTTAAACGTAAAATACTTTTGATAATTCGGAGCAGAGCTTGACAGAGAATTCCGATATACGTTTTTGATGAAAGAGCGATCCAGATCAGCGCGCACCATAATGCTGGCCGGCATCAAACTAAAATTGAAGTCCTTGATCAGTTTGAGGTAAGGAGATTTGAAAGCTTCTGATTTTTTGAAGGGCTCAATCCCGGTTGCTTTGGGAGAAAATGTATACGCTGCACTACCTCTGTATAATCTTTGTACAGATTCTTCAATCGTAAAGCTCCTGCGGGTGGCCTCGCTAAAGGCATAACTGAACGCAAGATTCTCAACATCATAAAAATGACTCTTCGCCTGCTGATTCATTTTAACTTTTCGCACGTTTGTGAAATTGATACTTCTCCGTTCCGTTCGGTCCTGAATCAATCGCTTATAGGCTTCACCTTCTGATGTCGATAAGTCGTCCAGAAATCCATCCAATCGGATATCCGGGTTAGCGGGGTCGTATTTTGGATTGATGGTGGTGTTCTCATAACTGAGCAACATGGGCAGCTTGATCCCGGTGTTGCCGAGGAAGAGTCTGTCAAGATTAACATTTGCAGTAATATCGTAGGCTGTTGTCTCTTCGCGGGTACGTTCGCTGATCTTGGAGCTGACACCTCCGAAACCAAAAGTAGTGTAGCGAAGTGAACCGGTTACAGTTGCAAAGTCTGCGAGCTTGGCGTTTAGAACGGTGTTAGCAGCCCAACCTGCCGTGCGATCAAAATCAGTTAAGCGAAGTTCGTTTGCCCAAATACAAACAGAATGAGATTTCCGATCAGTCGACCTGCGATTTCGCACACCAATCATGATCACTCTTACTTCCGTCAGATTGGGTCGGCCCAAAATCCGGAATCCGTGTCTGCCGGATATCAGCGGGCCATTTTGAGGGTACGGAGCATCCAGCGAATAATTCTGGAGATCTCGCTGCGTTTTTAATTTATAAAGTTGGTCAAGCGCAAAATCAAATTCATTTTCTGCAGGCCATACTAAGTTAGGATCCTTCGTATTGGCAGGTCGGGTGATCTTTAAAGGTACTTCTACCTCATAATAATTTTGATCGTAGTCAGTTCCCAATCGCATGAACACTGTTAATTCATCATCGTTTGTGGATTCACTTTCACCATGCACAAACATTTTCACGCGACCATAATTGAAAAAGTCCATTCCAACATTTTTAAAAATGGCACGCGCATCACCGTCTTTCAGGTCGTCTATACAAACCTGGACTGATTGCTCATTCAGTTGGCGTGGCACAGAAGATGTATTATCCCGGTCTCGAATAAAATTGGGGGGTACTACATAAGGAGATTTCTTATCACTTTGGCTACTGGCATTCTCCTCGATGTTAACCACTGATACAGTAAAATTATCAGCTCCCGGTTCGGGGTCTTCAATCAGACCGTCTTCCTGTAAATTTTGTGTGTAACGAATCCAACGGTTTCCGACCATGCGGAAGTTGGCAAGGCGTAACACCACAGGTTCCTGAAAGCCCGTGAGAATCATTCTGGCGTAACGGATGGACGTAAAACCACTGATGTTTCCAACTTTACCCTGGAATTGTTGTATCGGTATCCTGAAGAGATACCATTTGATTAGCTTATTATCAGGGTGATCTCCATCATCTATTGTTGCCAGGACCTCATCGACAATAAACTCCTTACCAATAGCCAGTTGTCCAGGTTTCAAATTGATCTCGTATTGATAGTATTCTTCCAGTTCATTAATGGTGTTGTTAACGTTTAAGTCTTCGTTGTCAGGGTATGGGCTTCCTGACTTGGCAATTACATCACTACCCGTAATAACCGGAGAATTGTTTTCAAGACCGTTAAAGTTTTTGTAGCGCTCCAGGATCTTGGCGTTGTTATTATCATGATTTTCACCTAAAAAATACTGAAAGTCATCACCTGAAGGGTCTGCCTGGACTGCCGGTCCGTTAACGAAAGAAAGAAAATCTGCAAACTTGGTTTGTTCATTGATAGTTCCGTTGCTGTCAGATAAACCATCAAGTCCGACATCCTGATTTTTACGGGCTGATGTTTCGTTCGCAAACGCATTAGTCACATAGGTTTGATCGGTTACATAGCCCCAGTTATTGCTGGGTGTTTGGCTAAGATCTCCAGTAAGTGGTAAACCATTTTCGAAAGCATGCTTGGAGTCACGCATAATATCCTCCGAGACACTACCCAGGTGAAAAATAAGTTTCCCTCCCGTATCATTAAAGTCATCGAACTTTCCATCCATAATTTTTCCATATTCGGAGCCATTAAAGAAAGGATCCAGGAGCCAAAACTCGATATATTCGATGTTGGCTTTGTTAAAGTCTACTTCTGTCCGGATAGCAGTAGTGATACCCGCCCAATTGCTGGCAGGATTCAGAAGGTCGCCATTGGTATTAATATCTACACCAACATTGGTGTTGTAATTGTACGGACCTCTTTCAGTTGGATAGTAAGCAACATCCAGGATTGTTTCGAAAAAGTTACCCTGAGTGCGATAACGTTCCGGAAAAATTTCCTGGGGGCCAACCGCTCTCATGTAATGGTTCAACAAATCCTTGTCGGAAATGTTTTCTGGTTTGTACTGGCCGCTTTCCCTGTAAAACTGATTGTCAACCTGGTACCAGGCTAATTTTGCCCGTCTGAAATTGGCGCGAACGTCATCGGGTGCACCAAAAGCCGGATCAAAGTCTGCCGGTGTTGATGCCAGCTTCCAGGCTGCCGGGCTCAATAATGAATAAGGAGTGGCAGAGTTCTCGAAATCATCGATGTAACCGGTACCTGCGCCATCAACAATATTGGAAGTACCCGGTAACAATTGTGCAAACTCACCGCTCCAGTTAAAACTTGAAAGTTCTTTTGTTTGGATGCCGGGGATGCCATCAATTATTTTCGTCAGTAACCGACTGTCTTTGCGAATATTAAAATCCAATCCATACTGCAGGTTTCGTGCCGGCTCGGTACCGATCAGGTTACGGGTAATTACCGGCCGCTCATTATAATAGAGCACGGTTCCGCCAAAGTTGACATCGTCATTGAGTTTGTAATCAAAGCGTGAACCCAACAGCGAACGAGTTTGAAATGCAAACGGGTCGGACTGCTCATAATCAACCGTTATATTTTTTCCTGAATTTAGAATGGCATCATTTAAGATCGTCACCGTTCCAAAAGTATAGTCCACCTGAAAATCCTGCTGTTCAATGAGTGGAGTACCTCCGGCATAAACACGAACCGAACCGGGTGTTACTCCGAAGCCGGGTATTTGAATAGATTTTGAGGAACCCGAGGCACTATATGTGCCTACGATGAAAAATTTATTTTTTGTAGCAACCCTTTCTGCCTGCGCTTTTGGTACCCGATAGAGTGTATCGAATACGTATTTCTGAATCATGAACTCTTTGTTTGGTTCATCTTTGAACGCTGCTGTGAGCGGATCACTAAAAGGTTCGAGGTACGGGAAAATAATAAGCCCCGATTGTGAGTTGATCGTGATGCCTTCAACAAAATCAAAGTTGCCATCACCGGGGGGGTCGTTAACCGGATTTAACCGGTCAAGTCCCATGATTTCAATTAACTGACGATTGCGTGCAATTGAACCTTCCTGTAATTGAGGGTTGTCAATACCGGTTTTATCATCTCTATAAATCACACGCAACTGAAAACCATCGCGGGTAAGCTGACTAACATTCATGTTATAAATGTTTTTCATCATCAGATCCCACATAGGAAGTGTCCGCCCGGTCTTATCCGTTGGGAAATAATTGCTCGGGCGCAACATCTTGAGGAAGATAACTTCATTTTCTTCAAGGGCAGCATAATCTTCAGACATCTCGCCAACTTTGTAGGGTTTGCCGTTGTAGGTATATTCGTAGGCAACCGCCAGTGCTTCATCACTTTGTAATTTTCTCGAAAGTGTGATGTATCCAAGCTGTTTATGGAATGTGAATTCTGTTGGAGCTAATTTTCTCGAACTGTTAATTTTCTCAAAGTCGATTCCGTTGGTGAGTCCTCTTTTTGTTAGTTCTTCGGCAATAACATCTGCATTCCTGAAAGCATTTATTCCGTCAAGCACTAGCCCTGGATTCGGGTTAAACGGATCGCTGTCCCAAAGTGTGTTTGCTACGTTGGTGTTTGGCTGGTCACTACCAATAGGATCAATTATGCTGTTATAGATTTTTTTATTTTCACCTAAGTCTGCAAGTCCAACAACGGTTCTCAACGTTTGGGTATCATTGCTCCTGTTGATCAGGTAAACTTCTACCCGTGTGATATTGATTCCGGAAATAATTTGTGGCGAGTTTCGAATCCACTTTTCATAGTTGTCACGGAAGAAATGTCCCAGGAAAAAGTGTCTGCTTTCATCATAGCCGGAAGCCACAAATTCAAACTGCCGGCCTTGCCCGTTGCTGCCGCCTGCGATGTTGATCGATTCAACTTTACCACGTTGTGTGGAGGCAATGGAGGTAACAAACATTTTACCGAATTGCATTTGTGCTTTGATACCAAAGAGATTTTGTGATCCCTGGATAAGCGTGTTATTAAGCGGAAGACTAACGTTACCGATTTCAAGCTTTTTTAAAATGTCTTCTTTGAACCCGGTGTACTCGACTTTCATGTTGTTCTGAAAGTCGAATGAGTTGTTGTTGTCGAAGTTGGCACTCACCGAAAGTTTTTCACCAACTTTTCCGATCACACTCATGTTGATTTGCTGATCGAATTCAAAACCTCCGTTCTTCTGTTGTCTGAGTGGAATGTTTGGATTGCTGATCCGCTGAAACGACCCGCCAAAATCAAGCGTGACGAAACCGCGTGGAATTAATTCCACATAACTTCCGCCAAAGATTCTGTCAAGCACGGGACTCATGTAAATTTTAGGTATCAGTCCACGGCTGGATACTGCACTCTCCCCATCCATACTTCGCGACTTCCCTTGCCAGTAGCTTTTTTTGATTTCACGATCCTGGTAGTCCAGGAATTCCTGGAAGGTCATTGTGTTAATAGGCCTGTAGTTGAGCTCGCCCATTTTCTCGTAAATGGTATAATTCAGGCTTGAGTCCAGTTCTACATCAAGATTTACTTTCGTAGGATCTTTTAGGAAAAGAGGTGATGCCGTTGTAGAATTTGAGAATGGATCACCATAGCGATCGCGAAGCTGAAAGGTGGGCCTGCGACTGGGTTTATAAGGGATGTTTTTAACAGTGTCTTGCTTGAGTTTCGAGGTGTCCTGCTGAAAAATGGGGGATGCACTGACATTCGAACTGAAAAATGATACGATAAATGCAATCAGGAGGTACCCGGGAGCCAATATGCCTTTGAGCCAATAAGGGCATGTGTGCGGAGAGATCGGCACATAGGCTAGTCGAGGCATTGACAATTAATTTCTGAGTGCTTGTTTAACTAAATCCTCCAAAGTAAGGGTATTTCCTGATTTTTTCAGGGCCGCATCCACACTTTTCTCGGCAGCGCTTTTGTTGATACCCAGGGTGATTAGAGCAGATAACGCCTCGGCACGCAAGGTATTGTGCCTTACCCCGGTGGTTGAGGGAATAATTTCTTCGTATGCGTCTTTTTTGAGTTTGTCTTTTAATTCGATAATGACCCGCTGAGCGGTCTTACCGCCAATCCCCTTAATTCGTTGCAGGGTAACCGCATCATCGTGTACAATAGCACTCTTCAGTTCCTCAACGGTCATGTATGAAAGCATAACAATGGCTGTGCTCGGGCCCACTCCGTTTACGGAAATCAGCAGTTGAAACATTTTTCGTTCAGTCTCTTTGCTAAACCCAAAAAGAATGTGGGCATCTTCGCGAACGTTCAAATGTGTAAATAATAAAATATTTTCCTGGTCCTTAATTTCAGAGTATGTCTGCAATGAAATGTGAACATGATAACCAACACCGTTCACTTCGATGATAACAAACGTTGGATCTTTATGGATGAGTTTGCCTTTGAGAAATGCAATCATGATGATTTACGATTTACGATGTACAAGTTACGATTTTCAGAATCTAAAATCGTACCTCGTACATCCTACATCGTACTTTATTTAAAGGTGATCGTTCTGATCATGAAGCTGTGCATCCACCACCGCAATAGCAGCCATGTTCACAATTTCACGAATTGAACTTCCCAGCTGCAATACGTGCACAGGTTTTTTCATTCCTAACAGAATCGGACCGATCGCCTCTGCTCCACCAATCTCCATTAATAATTTGTAAGCAATGTTTCCTGATTCCAGGTTTGGAAAAATTAATGTGTTAGCAGCTTCGTTTGCAAGCGCACTGAAAGGATAATTTTCTTTTTGTATTTCTGTGCTTAATGCTACGTTGGCTTGAATATCACCATCGATGATCAACTCGGGATATTTCTTTTTTGCGAGACTTACAGCTTCTCTTGTTTTTTCAGGCACCTCACCTTTAGACGAACCAAAGTTTGAATATGACAACACGGCTACGCGTGGATCGAAATCAAAAAACTTTACTCCGCGAGCAACTAACCCGATGATATCAACCATTTCAGCAGCATTTGGATCAAGGTTCACTGTAGCATCGGCAATGAAGAATGTGCCGCGCTTACTGATAATGATATACATACCAGCCACACGGTTTACACCTTCTGCAATACCGATAATTTGTAATGACGGCAAAATAGTTTTTGGGTAATCTTTTGTAAGTCCCGATACCAGTGCATCAGCCTCACCCATCTCCACCATCATGGCACCATAATAATTGCGGTCACGCAATGCTTGCTGACAATCACGCAAGGTCATTCCCTTACGCTGACGTTTTTTGTATAACACCTCTGCATACTGCTCAACTTTTTGTTTTTCTCTGCGAGGATAGATGATAGGACAATCCAGTTCCAGTTTGTGCTCAATAATCAAGCGTTCGATTTCTTCTTTATCACCTAATAATATTGGTTTTGCGATGCCCTCATCCTGCAGAATTTGTGCAGCCTTTAAAATTTTATGATGGTGTGCTTCCGCGAATACGACACGCTTCGGATTTTTCTTAGCGCGATCGATGATTCGTGTCATTAGCTTCTGATCAATACCAACACGTTTTAATAATTCCTCATGATAAGCTCCCCAATCGGTGATGGGATTTTTTGCCATACCTGAATCCATCGCAGCTTTTGCCACAGCGGGAGAGATGGTTGTGATACAGCGCATATCAAGCGGTTTTGGAATCAGATAATCTCTGCCGAAGGAAATCTTATCAGTTCCGTAAGCCTTCACCACCATATCAGGTACGGGTTCTTTTGCCAGATTTGCAATGGCATGCACGGCAGCGAGCTTCATCGCTTCATTGATTTCAGTGGCTCGCACATCCAACGCTCCGCGGAAAATATATGGAAAACCTAAAACGTTGTTCACCTGGTTAGGATGATCAGAACGACCCGTGGCCATGATTAAATCCTTCCTTGTTTTGGTTGCTAAGTCATACTGTATTTCAGGATTAGGATTTG
>DASTYM010000267.1:0-8364 GCA_035764995.1 Cyclobacteriaceae bacterium
TGCCACTTCTACCAACACAATTGCTAACAAGAAGGCTATGAACGTTACCAGCAGCGACTCACCCAGAAATTGAATAATCAATTCCTTTCTACGTGAGCCAACGCTTTTGCGAATACCCACTTCACGTGCCCGGCTTTCACTTCGAGCGGTTGCCAGGTTCATAAAATTGATGCATGCTATAATGAGTACGAATACTGCAATAGCGGTAAATAATTGCACATAGTCGATCAAGCCTCCCGTATTAATTCCGTTTTCAAAATTTGAGTACAAGCGCCATTTACTCATCGGGTGAAGGAAGAGTACTGCCGTTGGAGCTTTTTCATTATTATCTTTAATCAGCGATTTAATGCTGGCGTTAACTTCTTCTTCTGTAGCTCCCTCTTGTAACTGTACATACATTTGAAATGAATTATTATTCCAGTTGTCTTTGGAATAGCGAACCCAGGGCTGAGTTGACTCATAGAAAGAAAATGGCAATACATAATCAAGTGTTACGAAGGATTGGCTTGGCACATCTTTGATTAATCCTGTTACTTTTAATTCCGGGCCATTGTCAATTTTAATAATCTTATTGATCGGGTCCTGATCATCAAAGAAGGCTTTGGCTGTTGATTCTGTTAAAACGATTGAATTAGGTTCTGATAGCGCGGTGGCAGGATTTCCCTTGATCATGTTAAAACTGAACACTGTAAAGAAATCTTCCGAAGCACTGAGCCCGTATTTGTTTAACCGTTTATCGCCAACCTGCAACATGTTTCCTTCTCCCCAGTTAGTCATGACGATGTGTTTGATCTGACTTGATCTGGCCATAATAGCTTCCTTCATCGGGTAGGGCATGGCGTTGCCGGTACCGATACCCTGCGCCCACTGCTGACTTTGATACAGCTTGTAAATGTTGTTGTAGTTTTTGTGGAACCTATCGTAAGAATACTCATCAGCTACCCATAATAAAATAAGAATACTCGAAGCCAGTCCAACGGCTAATCCACCAATGTTGATGAATGAGTAAGCTGGATTTTTGACAAGGCTTCTGAAGGCGATTTTGAAATAGTTTCGTAGCATAATTTGTTTTTTTTATTCGCTTCGTAATGAATTTACAGGGTTAGCAACTGCTGCTTTAAATGCCTGATGTGCAACAATGGCCAATCCAAATAAGAGTGTTACACCACCTGACAGGACGAGCAACCACCAGGGGAAATCAATGCGGTATGAATACTGATCTAAAAATAATTTTTGAAAGATCCACCACGACACCGGTGCAGCGATGATAAACGCGATCACAATTAGCCAGGAAAATTCTTTTGCGATCATGCTCACCAGGCTGAGAACAGAAGCGCCCAGTATTTTGCGGATACCAATTTCTTTGGTGCGCTGTGCGGCTGTAAAGGCAGCAAGGCCAAGCAGTCCGAGTCCGGTAATAGCTATCGCAAGGAAAGCGAATAGATTTGCAATCCGGTTGATCATTGTAATTACAGTGAATTTTGTTTCATACTGCTGGTCAACAAACGAATACGAGAAAGGATGAGCGGAATCGTATTTTTTGAAAACAGCTTCTACCTTTTTTAATGTTGCTTGAATGTCGGGGGTATTTTCCAGACGTATGGAAATTGCGCTAACCCAATCCGGCTGAAAGACAACGAGCATCGGACTGATGTCACCGTGTGGTGATCCCATCAGTACATTATCAGTTACACCCACGATGGTACCCACTCGATCACCCCAAAATGTAACTTTTGTTCCAATGGGTTCTGGTAACCCCATAACTTCAAGCGCTGATCTATTAATCATGACCGCGGCTGTGTCTGACTTAAAATCTTCCGAAAAGTCGCGACCTTCCAACATTTTAATTCCCATTGTTTTAGTGTAGTCATATTCAGTGGCAATGGTTGTAAAAATTACCTTTTGATCTGCGGGCTTGCCTGGCCAGTCTAAAATGTTATTCGCGAAAATATCGGTGATAGGGCTGTTTGATTTTGTAACGGCTGTTACAACACCAGAGGCAAGCAATTCTTGCTTGATCACTTTATAGTTTTTTGTAATGTCTTCATTATTCCAAACGGAGAGTAAGTTCTCCTGTTTGTACCCGAGTTCCCTGTTTTTCGTGTATTCGATTTGTCGTGAAATGATGAGGGTTCCTACGATTAATCCAATGGCAAAAATAAATTGGAACACCACAAGTACTTGTCGCGGAGTAGTGGCATTTTTCCCAACTTGTATTTTTCCCTTCAAAACTTTTATCGCCTGGAATGACGACAAATAGAACGCGGGATAACTTCCGGACAACAGCCCTGTTAAAAGGATCATGCTGACAGCAAAAATCCAGAATGAGCTTCCAGCGTATTCGATGACGAGCGCTTTACCGACAAGGTTATTATAAAGTGGAAGCGCAAGTTCAACAATTGCAATGGCGAGGATAAATGAGATTGTGGAAATTAAAACGGACTCTCCAATAAATTGCACGACCAGCTCGCTCCTTCGTGAGCCAACGGTCTTTCGGATGCCTACTTCACGAGCGCGACTTTCACTTCGGGCCGTAGCCAGGTTCATAAAATTGATGCACGCAATTACTAAAATAAAGATCGCGATGATAGTAAACCCCTGGACAAGATCACTTAAGCCACCCGACTCTTTGCCATCACGAAAAGACGTATGCAGTCGCCACCTGGGCATGGGGTGCAGAAAAAATTCACGCGGAGTATCAACCACTCCATTCTTTACCAGCAAGCCTTTAATTTTCGATTCTACCTCCGCTTTATCTGCGCCTGGTTGGAGCTCTACGTATACAATCCATGAGTTATCATTCCAATCGCCATCAGACTCCTGCACCCAGCTTTCATTGCGGAATAATTCCAAGGGAAGTAAAAAATTAAATTGCAGGGTAGAGTTGGAAGGCAGGTCTTTCAAAATGCCGGTAACCTTTACTTCTTTTTTATTGTCGACAAGGACAACCTGGCCCATTGGTTCAGCATTGCCAAACAGCGCTTTCGCGGATGATTCAGTCAGTACGATAGAACCAGGATCGTCAAGGGCTGTTTGTGCTGAGCCCTTCGTCATCGGAAAATGAAAAATGTCAAGGAATTCAGGGCTCACAATTTGACCTTTGATGTTGATTTTATTTTCACCTACAGAAAGTAAGTGAAGTGTTCCCCATCCTCCTATGGCGGTATTTTTAATACGGCTGTCTGCCTCTTTCACGGCTTCTTTCGCGGGCATCGGAACAGAGTTGAATGAATTTATTTTGCCATCGAATTTCGCGTTTACCCAGAGCTGATGAATACGATCAGCATTCGTATGAAATTTATCGTACGACAGTTCATGCGATACCCACAACAAGATGAGTATGCTGCTTGCGAGGCCAAGCGAAAGACCTCCTATGTTGATAAAAGAATAAGTAGGATTCTTGAGAAGGTTTCGAAAAGCAATTTTCAAATGGTTTTTGAGCATGCTACTTTTTTTTACTCGTTGCGAAGCGACTTCACAGGATTTGAAACAGCTGCCTTAACAGACTCAAAACTAACGGTCAACCAGGCAATCAGTAAAGAAATAAATCCTGCCAAAACAAATACAAAGGCATTCAATTCAATTCGATAGGCAAAGCTTAAAAGCCATTTGTTCATGGCGTAATAGCCAAGCGGCACCGCTATCACAAAAGCGATAATCACCAGCTTGATAAATTCTTTCGAAAGCAAAGCAACAATTCCTGTTACCGATGCGCCCATCACCTTGCGAATACCGATTTCCTTCACTCTGCGCTCTGCGACATAAATGCTTAGTCCATATAAGCCCATGCACGAAATGAGGATGGCCAGCGTGGTTGCTATAGTTAAGATGAGTGAGGTTCTGGAATCTTCTTCATATTGTTTCGCTACACTGTCAGACAAGAAGGCAGACTCAAAGGGCGTATTGGGAATGATTTCTTTCCATGTTTTTTCAAGTTGTGCAGCAATGGCGGATGCATCTTCTGTATTAGCAGCTATCACCAGGTAATTGTAAGCGTTTGATCTTGCTGGAATAAAGAACAAGAGCGGAGCCAGGTTTTGATGTAGTGAGAACTGATGGAAATCCTCCACAACACCAACAATCTCGTGTTTGTAAACTTGTCCATCAAACTCTGAGTAAATAGTACTACCAACTGCCTTCTCAGGATCAAGACCGAGTTCTTTTAAACTCGTTTCATTGACCATGATTTTCCTGTTCCGGTTGCCCCATGACATGCTGTCCATTTCGTAGATCAATTCACGGCCGGCAACAAGTCTAATGCCCAGTGTTTTAAAATAATTCTCGTCAATAGCCATGTTTCGGTGTAAGATAGCTTTATCGAGAGAAGACCCTTGCGGATAAAGGGCGTAGTCTCTTAACAAAGGGGTTGAGGGTAAACTTGTTGAAGCTGACACATCTTTCACTTGTGTCAGCTGTTTAGCTGCGTTTTTAATTTGGGTATATTGACTTTTTGCCTCATCAGACCGGAATGGAATCATGATTTTGTTGTCAACCTCAAAACCTAATTCTTTGCTTTGAATAAAATTCAATTGCTTCTGAATGATAACGATCGCTGAAATGAGTGTGATCGAAATTACAAACTGAAATACGACCAAACTTCTTCGCAGCCAGTTGGAACTTCCACCACTGAGGCGTTTATCTTTTAAAACCTGAGCCGGCTGGAATGCAGAAAGAAAGAAAGCAGGATAACTTCCCGCAACGACAGCCGTAAACCCACCAATCAATACCAAACTACCAACGATGTATAGAACATTTTCACTATTGATGCTAAGATCCTTCTGCGTTAAAGAATTAAACAAAGGTAGAATTAACTGAACGGTACCAATTGAAAGCACCATCGCTGCAATAACGATGGTTATCGATTCGCCTAAAAATTGGTTGATTAAATTTTTACGTGTCGCACCCAACGATTTTCTCACGCCCACTTCACCTGCCCGTTGTGAAGCTTTTGCCGTTGTCAGGTTCATGAAGTTGATACATGCGATCAATAAAATAAAGAGACCGATGGACGAAAGGATGTATACATTTTGAATGTTTCCTGATTCTGACATCCCAAAATTATTATTGAAGACAGAGTACAGGCGAACATCGTCCAAAGGTTGGAGTCCCATTTCTTTTTTTAATCCGGCATTTTTGAGGAGTTCACCGGCTTTGCGTTCGATCATCGCAGGTAATTTCCCATCAACGCTCTTTGATGAGGTGCCTGGTTTTAATTTGAGGTAGCTTTGAATGAAGTTATTCCATGCCCAAGTATCCATATTGGAAAGCTCGCGGCCCCATCCTTCACTGTTCATGCTCATGTAAAATTGGGCGTCTATATGGGAACGATTTCGCGTCTGCTTGATGACCCCTGTAATCCGAAAGGTATCCAGTGATTCACCGCTGTTAATAATCAGAAGTTCATCGAGCGCAGAGTTGTCTCCAAAAATTTTAGAAGCAAGCTTTTCAGTGATTAGTACGCTTGCCGGGATATCCAACGCGGTGTTGCGATCACCTTCCTTCAGCTCATATGAGAAAACATCCAGGAAAGTAGAGTCTACCAGGTATCCTTGCTTTTCATAAAACACTTTCTCCTTATATCGGATCAGGTGCTGATCTACCTCGGGAATCGGAACGACACGAGTGGCAGTTTCAACTTCAGGGAGTTCACGCGCCAGGTCCATAGCCACAGCAGGAGAGGTGCGCGGAAATGATTGTTCATTTCCATTACGGGTGAAAATCGTGTACATCCTGTAGATGCGATCATGTTCAGCAAAATGTTGCTCGTAGCTGAATTCGTCCTTGATGTACAAAGCGAGAATGGTACAACACGCGATACCAAGCGCCAGTCCGGCTATATTAATAACCGAGAATATTTTGTGCTTGAGGAGATTACGAAACGCAATTTTAATGTAGTTCTGTAGCATGGATTGAGAGTTAACCATGCCGCTAATTCCAATATCAGTGCCAGTAAGAAATCAATGAATTTACCTTAGAAATAGGACTTTTAATCGTTCTCTATCGGTCACTAATGAACGAATGTGTCCGGATACGGATAACTGCTACACGTCCTCGCGTTCTCTCTTAATCTTCACTTTGGCGGGAGGACCTACCTGGATCGGAGCTTTTTCGAGCTCCAGATTAGCTGCCTCTATTCCATAGTGTGCCTCGGTTGATAAGCTGAATTTTTTTAGAATTCTGTACCCCTGAATAATCAACCGGTCAAAACTCGAGATATCACTGTCGGATGATGCCCACGACTGGATGATGATAAATTTGAAATCAGCTGTCATGCTGTACTTGTGCAGCGCTGGATAAGGGCTGATCAAGTCGATCTCTGCGTTATCGGCCATCTCGTGAATGATTTTGTTGAATAATAAGTTTAGCCGGTGATCCGCTTTGAAACCAAGTTTAATCCGGACAAAGAAGCACTTCTTAGGAATAATCGTGTCTACAGAATATTTACTGGTATACGGACTGTCTACCGTATCCACATGGAGGAACCAATAAACATCAGCGCGCTTCGGTCTTTTTCTAAAAATGGAATAGATAATATTCGAATCGATATATTTTTTACTATCAGCCACCGCAAGAAATACAAGATTCGTTGCCTCTTTTGGTATAGTAGTATCGGTCTGTAGATCACGAATCATATCTTCGTAATGCTTCAAGTCAACAAATTCAGTATGCCGGGTTCGCAAAGCCCTGGCCCTTACTTGTATAAACAAGATAACGAAGAACAAAATAGCTATTAAGAAAGTGAACCAACCACCATGTTGAAATTTTTTCAGATTGGAAATCAGGAACATAGTCTCCAGAGAAAAGAAAACTGCAGCAATAATAATGGTCCGAACGGTTGAGTGCTTAGCGGTGCTAAAATAAAATACCAACAACAGGGTGGTCATTAACATGTTAATTGTAATAGCAAGACCGTATGCTCCTTCCATGGCTGAAGATTCGCGGAAGAGAATTACAACCAGAATAGAACCTGTTAATAATATCCAGTTGACAGAAGGGATATAAATTTGTCCTCTAAGTTTAGTTGGGTATCGAACTCGTACCATTGGCCAGAGCTTCAGTTTCATAGCCTCATTAACCAATGTAAACGTGCCGGAAATCAAAGCCTGACTTGCGATTATCGCAGCGGATGTGGCAACAACGATTCCTATAACGAGAAATTCCTTCGGAATAAGTGCATAAAAAGGTATTTGGTCACCAATAGTTGATCCTTCTAAACTCATCAGCCAGGCAGCTTGCCCAAAATAGTTGAGTAATAAAGAGAAAATTACAATTGACCAGCCAACTCTTATATTTTCTTTTCCGCAATGGCCCAAATCTGAGTATAGTGCTTCGGCTCCCGTAGTGCAAAGAAATACTGCACCTAAAATCCAAAACCCACCGGGATGGTCAATCAACAATCGAACTGCATAAGCCGGGTTTAATGCCTCTAAAACGGTTGGGTTTTTAATTAGGTGATAGGCTCCGAATATTCCAATGGTGGCAAACCAAGTCATCATTATTGGCCCGAAAGTTTTGCCAACGACATCGCTCCCAAATTGTTGGAATATAAAAATTGCGATCATGATAGCCACCACAATTTCTACTGTAGGAATGTTTGGATTAATGATTCTAAGGCCTTCAACAGCAGAGGCAACACTAATGGCAGGAGTTAAAAAACCATCCGATATTAAGGAAGCACATCCAATGATAGCGGGATAGATAACCCATTTAGCCTTGTATCTTCTCACAAGAGCATAGAGTGCAAAAATACCTCCTTCACCTTTGTTATCGGCATTCAATGCCAGGTAAACGTATTTAACAGTCGTAATTAAAATAAGAGTCCAGAAAATGCAGGAAAGGCCTCCATAAATAAGTTCTTTGCTGATGGTTTCTGACTGAACAATTGCTTTGAATACATACAAAGGTGATGTTCCGATATCGCCATAAATTATTCCGAGAGAAATTAAGACGCCAGCAGCGGAAAGGGGGTTGCTGTGTCTTTGTGATTCGATTGCTGCCATTCCTTATATTAATGTAGTGAAATATTGTTAATTAAACTCTGCCTTAATGTGATGAACGGCATGTCTGTATCTGCAATGTTGACGTGAGTAGTTGTTAGTTTATGCATCCAGTAGTGGACCTTTTGGAAAACGGGCGCTAAGTTACTGGTGTTTATGACAACCCAAAATGGAAATCGATTGATTCTAATGACCAGTCATCGACTTATGCTGTTGTTGGGCATGAAGGGTGAAAATAATGATGGTTCTAATCCGTTTTTACCCTAGTAAAACTGTTCTTTAAACAACCAGTAAACTAAACAACTTATGATGAAGAGACTTTTTTTCATTCTGTCTTTGGCCCTAATCTTAGTGTCTTGCGATAAAC
>DASTYM010000268.1:0-7070 GCA_035764995.1 Cyclobacteriaceae bacterium
GCTGTGCCGGTCTGCAGTCTTCGGTTCATAGCATAAACCGTTGCATCCCAGCGGGTGATATTATCAGGGAATGTTACATTGAATTTCGATTCACCATCTTTGTTGGTGAACAGGGTGGGCTCCCAAAACCCAACATCAGAAAAATTTGATCGAATGCTATTCAGATTAAGAAGCTCCCGGTAAAGTCTTTGCTCTGCTTCTTTTATTTCCTTTTTGCTTTTCCCCTCAGCGGTTGGAATATCTTCACCTTCATCATCGCCTTCAATTTGTACGCCCGCTACCCTTCCCTCCAACGATGTATAACCTCGCAATCCTATAGTGGAAGCGCTTAACGATTTCGCTTCGCGTGATACACCGTAGCCTACTACAACCACTTCCTGTAATTGAGCAACATCCAACTCCATGAGTACAGAAACGACAGACCCGGCTTGCACCTCTATCTCCTCTGTTTTTAGTCCAATGAAACTGATGACCAGGGTCGAGGGAGATTCAGAAATACCCAGGAAGAAATGTCCATCAATATCCGTAATAGTTCCATTCTCAGTTCCTTTTACCACTACATTAACACCAGGCAATGGTGTATTGTCTTCCGCACTCAGAACTACTCCCTGTATATTTCCACTTACAGCCCTTCTCGAGTAAAGTTTAAAAGTCCTCGCAGGAGGCATAACGGACTTAAAGCAATTATCAGGTGAAATTTGCAACCATCCCTGGGAAGTTTTGTCAGGAGTGTGCATTTCCAACTGGTTATAATTAACGACCGTTTTTGTAAACGATCGCAAATCAACACTGTCAACTTTCAAGTAACGACCACTATTGTACAGCACGATAACATTGTGGCAACCCCGTGGAAGAATATAGTAACCGGGTTCCTGTAAATAGCGAGTACAAGGCGAAATAAGTTTCCCTGTTTTGCACTCTTCCAGCAGAATACTGGCTATTCCCGTTTTCTCTTTCTCCTCAGGAAGCAGCAGTGATAATCGCATTGAGCGATCCATTAAATCAATTAACCTCGCATGCCATTTATTTTCCGGAACAGGAATACTTTCAAGGAATTTTTTCTTTGTCAGTACCAGATCGTTAATGGTTGCCGATGGGTCGTACTCACTTTTATACAGGATGGCAGGGATAAGATTTTTCGTGTCTGTTTTGTAAACGACATTGTCTTGAAATTCGTAATTAAACCCTCCCGTATGCTGATACGAAAGTGGCCTTAGTGCAACTCCTTCAACGGTTTGCCCGGAGAACGTCTGCCGTCCGGGTGCTATTGGCCCAACTGTTACGAAATTTGTATTTGACTGACCATAAAAAAGTGGAACGAAACCAGCTTTAGATTCGAGGTAACCCTTTTGTGAGACTGGCTTAAATCCTGCAATGAGAGGAGCATGCCTGTTAATCTCTGTTGGTGTAAACTGCGGAGGCTTACGATACTTACGCTTCTTCGAGGGTTTATATAGTTTTACAACTTCAACTTCCTTTGGAAGATTATTGAGATCAATGCTCAAAATTGTTTTTTTCCCTCGCTCGAACTGCATCGAGTCGAGTATCAGCACGCGGTCATAGAGCCTCAGTGTAACCTGGCTTTTCTTTTTTGGTGAAACGTAGAACGAATAGGCTGTCGGCATCGTTGCCCATGAATAATAAACAGGTACACGATTTACTTCAATGACATAAATCTGTTGTGCCGACCCGTTTTTCATTACGTATGGTGCGAACTGCGTGCTGTCACGAATAGCGTAGGCGTAGTTGAATGTTCCAGAATGTGGGTATGCGAATTGGTAGTACTTCATTGTATCAAGACGCGCGAGTTTCTCCCACTTCTTGTAATCGAGATCAAGAACAGCTGTGCGTTTATTTACATCCTGCTTACTGAAGTTGGCGCCCATGGACCGTGAAAAAGAGGTTGATCCAAAATACGGAAGCGAGGGCGGGTAATAACCGAGTTTGGATGTTACAGCAAAAGCAGTTAAGTCAACATTTGAAACAGGCCGACCTTCCTGATCTTTAACTTCGATGAGCGCTTCAACTGATTGGCTTGGATAAACTCTATCCGGAAGATCGACCGACACGGTCAGCATGTCGTCTGTGAATGGGTATTCTTTAGTCTGGATGTTTTCCTGACCTCCGAATGAATAGAGAAGTTCAATATAATACGTTCTCGACCGATCAGTAATCGCAGACTTGTATTCCATCGAAGGGCCGGATCCCTTGCCTAACAGTTCATCCCCCTGGTAGACAAACCATGAGACTTCAATTTTCTGCGGGTTATTTAATGAAACATTAAAGCTGTCTTTCAAAATACCTCCCTTGACTTCAAGTGCCGGAATGATGTGGTTCATACTGATATCGCGCGAGGCCAGTTTACTTTCGATCTTCACTTGCGTAACCACAGGATTTATCCTTTCCTTGAAAGGCAATGAAACAAACATCGAGTCAATGCCACTGTGAACAATTTTGGCAGGAATGCTCTTCAATACTACTCCACTGCTTTGAAGTTCGTAGATTATACTATCGTTCGAAAAGCGAGAGACAATCTCATACTCCGAAAAATAATGAACGGCCCCAAGTGACTGCGCAATTCTTTGATTCTCGCTATTGGTAACTATGACTTCAACGTTATAGGAGACGTTAGCTTTTCCAAACACTGAAGAGGGAATTTTTACCACCGTTGGATCAATCGGATCCAGCATAATCTTAGTTTGGAGCACCGTGTCCGGGAGAATAACTACCGGATCAAATGTTTCCCTGATTGCATTCGAGGTAACAATTATGTTGGCAATCGCATCTTTAAGCATGAGTCCATTGACATCTGTTGCTTTAATGGAAACTTCATTATCGATGGGATGATATTGCTTTTCTGTTTTCAGCTCAATCTCAAGTTTGTTTCCAAACAATTCGTAATCCTCAAACTTGAAACTGCAGCTGGCCACTACCCTGTCGTTCCTGTCACGCAACTGCAACATGTAAAATTTGTCCAGTTGTAATTGTAGAGAGTCATGTAGGAGAAACTCGCTGGCATAGCTTCCCGGTCTATTCGGACTTACGTGACCAATTTTTTTTGGCTTGCCATAATTGAGAAGCCATACTTCAAGTTCTTTTCGTAAAGGAGTCTTTCCGTTCGACAATGCATACGATTTGAACCGGACTTTTTCCTTTGGCTTATACCGGTTTTTGTCTGTAATCATATAACTGTAAAAATCCGGGCCGTCATCTGAATCGTAGGAATAATCGTTATACCACGATGGGATTTCATGCTTTTCAATATTAAAAACACTTCGGAAGTCTTCGAGCTCAACGGTAACGTACCGGTTCCTGCCTCGAAAAGATTCGTTGTCGATTCTATACGTGTTGGTTGCGGTATCGATTCGAACTCGATTCATACCAACCTTCACTTTCGCATCTGGTCGGATGTTCCCATCCAAATCAAGCACCTGCAACGCCAACGCATTAAACTCCTTCATCAGAAAAACCTGGTATGGAAAAACACTGGTGTATTCGCAATGAATTTTGTTTTTATGGATGCTCATCAGGATAAAATGACCTTTTGACGGGCGATCATTCCAGCCTGTTTTAATATCGAATGTATCAATAGGATTGCGCAGCATTTTCTTGAAAGCCGTATCCGGATGGGACATCGTGAGAAGTCTTTGAGCTTCCTTATTGCTGATTTGAAATACGAACCCTTTTTCAGGTGTTGAATTCCAGTGGAGTTCTTGTGCGAAAATTGAAAACGGAATAAGCAGAAATGCGACTCCCGGCAGGTGGCGTAAATATCTCATAGTTAGGACAGGTAATATAACTACATGATGCGAAAAACATGGCATTTACATAAAAGGCAATGGTTTATTTATCAATCCTTTATTCAGATTCCGGATATTGCTGAAGATGAGCTTATTCCAACAAGTCGCGAAGAACGCAAGGTTCCTTATAACAATAGGCCACCGCTGCGAAGGCAAACATGACCTGTTACTCACTATTTAGTACATAATCACCTGATTATGGTACAAAACTACCATACCTCGCAGTGCCACGTGAGCGTATAACCAATCAAATTTTAAAAGAATTAAACCATGATTAAGAAAGTCTTGCACACGCATCCAAAAGCATTTATTGTCTGTTTTGCGTTGATCCTGTCGTCCTGCAGTGATGATGTCGAAACTCCCAAAGTAGTAACCATTACAGAATTTTCACCTTCAATCGGTATAGTTGGGGAAACCGTAATTGTTACAGGCACAAACTTTAGTACAACGGCTTCCGACAATGTTGTGAAGTTTAATGGCGCAACGGCCACAGTTACAGAAGCCACAGCAACTCAACTTACTCTCACTGTACCAGCCGATGCAACCAGCGGGAAAATCACAGTTACAACAAACGGTAACACCATAGAGTCAACCTCAGATTTCACCGTGCCCGCTCCAACCCTTGCTGGCTTTAATCCTGCCATTGCGGGTACGGGCGTTCCTGTCACTATTACCGGAACAAATTTTTCTTCATCGGCAGAGAATAACATCATCAAAATCAATGGTGTAGCCGCATCCATTACAAGCGCCTCTCCCACTCAACTCATAGCAACTGTGCCAGCAGGAGCTTCTACTGGTTCAATCACCGTAGACGTTGGAGCGAACAAAGCTACCAGTGCAAACACGATTGAGATTTGTAATAATGCTGAGTTAATGATGGGCGGTGTTTCGATTCTGAATCAACCCAATGCAACTTCGTATGCGTTGTCTATGAAGATCATTAACCTTGGATCGGTACCGGTTGACGTTACGAAGATCCTCATCCAAAATTATGCATCTACGGACGAAGTTTTAGGGAACGATGTAGCCTCAGGAGGTTATTTTCTTACACAGGGGCCGACTGCCCTATTACCCGGCCAGTCGTACAGCATGGTGAATTACATGTTCAATGTTGGAAGCGGAAAAAATACAACTACTCACCCCTACGCTGTCATTACAATGAGCGTTCCTGGCGGCAGCATCACGGAGTGCCATACTGAAGATAATATTGTGTTTAAGCATTTCAATTAATCAGCGTTTGTTCTAGAGTCTATTTGAATAACCCCACGTTATCCTCTGACTCTTTAGGGAGAACCCAGCGCTTGAGTTCGCCCGAGCGCGCGGGGTCCCTTTAGGAAAAGAAGGTCTCACTCACCTTCGCTAATTTTAATGGTGAGCGAGGCCCATCTTTTTCCTGAAGTTCTTTGCGGTCCTCAGCGTACTCTGCGGTGAAATTTAAGCGCTAACTGGAGGCAGTGGAGCGTGAAGAAACGCAAAAGTTTATCTAAAGCCGATTGGTCGATTTGAATGTTATTAAAGACTCAAAGATCAGTGAGTTATAGACAACTATTAGAACTCAAAAGCCAATTCAAGTATGGCTTTAAGAAACTGAAATTGAATCAACTTAGAAGATAAGAGGGAAGTCCGAAGTTCGAATGATGAATATCGAATGTCAAACTACCGGTCCCTTATTCATCATTCATCATTGATCATTGATCATTTGTTAGGCGAAGTTTTACCTCCTTTGGGGTTCATTGTGACGATTATTCTGCATACTAGCTTTTTACCTGGCGATGTAGGCTATTTTGGCGAGATGGACTTTGACATGATAATATCCCCTTATTGCTTTCACATAAACCAACATCGCTGCAGGCTCACTCCGTTTCATTCTATTAATAATGAAGTGGCACAACCAGTAATGTCAGAAAGGTCGAAGTGATTGTTCCATCCATCAGTGAAATGGCCAGCCCTGAAAGTCGCACAGGTTTCCATATAGAGTGTACACCAAAGCCCACATGGCCGTTGGTAGTCTCAAACCAAAACTCGAACTTCGAACTTCTAAATACTAACTACTACCTACTAAAATGGAATTAGGCATTGGCATGTTCGGTGACAACCACTACGATGAGCTCGGTAAACCACTCTCTGCAGGAGAGCGCTTGCGCGAGCTCATCGAAGAAATCAAATTGATGGATGAAGTGGGCATCGAATTCTTCGGAATTGGGGAACACCATCGCCCCGATTATGCTGTATCGGTGCCAGAAGTTGTGCTGGCGGCTGCTGCTACGGTCACAAAAAAAATTAAACTCGGCAGCGCTGTAACAGTGCTAAGTTCCTCCGACCCGGTTCGCATATACCAAAGCTTTGCAACCCTCGATCAATTGAGCAACGGCCGTGCTGAACTCATGGCCGGCCGGGGAAGCTTTATTGAATCTTTTCCTTTGTATGGATATGATCTCAACCATTACAATGAACTGTTTGAAGAGAAACTGGAGTTGTTGTTAAAAATCAATCAGCAAGAGCGCATCACCTGGAAAGGAAAATTCAGAGCTCCACTACAAGATCAGATTGTACTACCACGAGCTGTTAATAATCAGTTGAACATTTGGGTTGCCGTTGGTGGAACGCCCGAATCAGTTGTCCGTGCAGCAAGACTTGGATTACCTGTGATTTTTGCCATCATAGGCGGAAACCCCGCACAGTTTAAACCGTTGTTTCAATATTATAAGGAGTTATACCAACAGTTCGGACACGACATGAAGAACTTTCAAGTTGGTGTTCACATGCACAGCTTCTTTGGTGAGGACAGTAAACAAACTGCTGATGCTTACTATCCTGTATACTCATCACAAATGAATCGCGTTGGTGCCAGTCGCGGGTGGGCTCCATTCTCACGCAACCAATATGAATATGGTCGTGGCCATGATGGTGCCTACTTGTTTGGTGATGCCAACGAAGCGATCGATAAAATTCTGCACATGCATGAAATGTTCGGCCTCACCCGTTTCTCTGCACACATGGATGTTGGAGGTCCTTCTCACGCTATGCTGATGAAGTCGATTGAGATTTTTGGGACTAAGATTGCACCGAAAGTAAGAGCTAACGTAAATGGTAATCAGTAACCAGTATTCAGTAATCGGTGACACCGATTACCGACCACTGAATACCGATTTCAATCTCTCGCCCTCTTTGCTTCGGTGAACTTAATCTTGTACTTTTTCGCCCCATCCATACTCGACCACGTGCCGTTCAGATAAATAGTTCCGTTCGGATCGTAAAGAGAAAACGCCT
>DASTYM010000269.1:0-4337 GCA_035764995.1 Cyclobacteriaceae bacterium
TCAGTTGTTCTTGTTCGAACGAAATTAATAAAAACTTTTTATTAAGATTTAAAAACTTTCTTGTAAGTTTGTTTGAACTTATTCATAACTTCGTATGGAAACACGAACTATGGCAAGTAAAAAAGAGAAAGTAACATCAGACCTGACCAAGGCTGATTTTGAGAAACTGCATCTGCGGCTGCGTGAGTTGGATAATGGCTGGGCAGAAACGCTGGTGCAGATGGTAAACCGTGAACTGGACACCGACCCGGTGCGTTATTCCAGTATGACCAAGTGTGATCGCATCAAAGTGTATAATGTATTCAATGGAGTGGTGCGGAATACAAAATGGAAGATGCTGATCTATGCCATGGGATTAAAATTCATTACCGACAGAGAAACGGCGCTAACCAACCTGAAAGACCAGGCAAGGCAGATTGTATAATGCTATTATTAGCATTTCTCAATAGCTACTTTTATCAACCAACTAAAATTACCATCCATGAGCAACAAGCGATGGCTGAAATTTTTCAGCGTTCAATGGTTCAGCTTTGCTGGACTTTTTAAGGGTCAGAAAGTCGATATCGTTTATCCCGAGGGGTTTACTCCCAAGTACACGCCGGATCCCAACAATGGGATTGTTGTTTTTTTCCCACCTGAACACCGATACGTGGAAGCATCCGGCGATCAGGGTGTGGGTAAGTCTTCTTTGTTAAGTCTTTTTAAAGAAGCCGCCGGGCACACCAGCCTTGGCCGGTTTATTAATAAAAAGGACCAGGACAAAAAATACATTGAAGAATTTGAGGGCGAGGATGGCAACCTGTACCGGGTAGTAGCCACCCGGACACAGTTTGATTTATTCCAGGTGATCCGCGATGCCGATGGGGAACCTATGAAGGATTCAAAAGGCAAGGTGGTTACTTCCCGCGTGAACACCCCGAAAGAAATGGTGCAGAAACTGGTAGGCCCTGCTGGGAAGTCGCCCATGGAAGTGGCACAAATGAAACCCGCCGACCAGGTGGCTTGGTTCCGCAGCGTGGTGCGCCTGTCAGGTGAACAACTGGAGTTTGAAGCAGATCTGAACCGGAACATCACGACCACATATAATGCCCGGAAAAATGCGAACCAGAAAACGAACGAACTGACCAAGGTGCTGGACGCTAATGAATATTACAAGGACCATGAAAAATGGCTGGGGTATTTTAACGAGGCGAACACCAAGCGTTATAACAGCGTGGATGAAGAAATACGCGATGTTCAGGATCGCTATACCCGGTTCACTCAACTGCAGCAGCAATCAGCACAGATGCATGAAGCCCGGCAGAAAAAGGCAGAGGATATTGAAGAAATACAAGAGGAAATCAAGCGCCTGCATGAACGACTGGCGGTAGTGCAGAAGGAATATGTGGACATGACGGACAGCCTTGAAAAAATTGATCTGTCGCTGGCGGAGCAAAAAGACGTGGTGACAGAATACCAGAACAGTACGATACTTGTGCGCGAAGCTTCGGAGTACTTCCAGAAAAAAATGCAGTTTGATCACATGGTAGCCCTGTTGAAGGATTACAATAAAGCATCTGATGAAGCGATCAGGCTGGACCACAAGCTTACCAAATACCGTGAGTTGAAAAAGAGATTTTCCAAGGAAGTGGCGCCGCCGGTAGAAGGGCTGGAAGTGTGCACCCCCGACGAGGAAGAAAAACGCGAAGGGGCTTTTTATAAAGGCTTGCCACTGGACACAATTTGTGAAAGTGAGCAATGGGAGTGGTACACGCAGCTGGCTAAAACCTGTGGCATCCGCGTGATGTACATTGAGAACATTTCGTCCCTTGGTAGCGGATCGATCAATAAATTCAATGAGTTTATTGAGCAAGGCGGGTATGTATTTGCCACCAGGATGGATGTAGAGCAGAAGGAACTGCGGGTGACGTTCTCCACCAAGGTACCCACGTACAAAACAACGGCCCGGGAGAAGGCCGAACTAGCCTAGTATTCTTTCACCAAAACATATACTTCTATCATGAACTACGAATTATGGAAGAAACAGGCCGGACAGGATCCTGTTTTTGTTGGCTACCAAAGAGCCACAAACCTCATTGAGGCCGCTGCATCATTCTTTGGCCTACCGAAACTGGATAAAAACGAGGACGGCTCAATAAAGACCGTTGATGGTTATCCTTCGGTAGATGACTGCCTGATCTATGACAGCCAAAGGGCGGCCATTGCCCACCGAATTGAACCAACTGCAACCGAAACAATTTCAGGCGCGGGAATAGTAAAGGATGACCCAACAATTGGTTCGGGCGTGGAGGGGGAGAAAAGTAAACTACCCCCATTGCCCGTAGTGGACGCACAAGCGGACGATGCATTTGGGGAGACAAAACCTTTGGCTGCCGGTGGTACAGGAGAAGTACCGGCCGCTGATACTAAAGGCGCGATAGGATTGGACGAGAACCAGCAAGGTCCAGACGTTTATGACCCCAAAAAGGCTCCAGCCGAAGAACAATCAGATATGTTGCAGGGGCCACTGCACCACCGGGTTTAATCATTAATTATTTATTCCGAAAAACATAGCACTCTATGGCAAAGACCAACACTACCGATACTTTAGAACTACCCTACGAGGTAATAGAACGGACCGCACCCCGTAATGAAGTCCGTGAATCTTTAAAACAGGATAATGGTAAGATCGCCAGAACGACTTACATGATCCCCCTGAAGAAGATCACCATAAGGGAAGGATATAATATCCGGCACGACATGGGAGATATTGAAGCACTGGCTAAAGATATCCTGGCGAACGGATTGCTCAACCCGCTGGTGCTGGACCTTGTAGTGTCTGGAAAGAAAAGGAAGTGGGTGACAGAACAGGGGCATAGAAGGTTTATGGCGCTGAAGTTGATCGACCAGTGGGGCGAACTGAAGAAGATAGACCTTCAGGGCTTACGGGATGGTGCCGTAGAGTGCTTTATTAATCCAACGTCCGTAACCGAATTTGACCGCATTGTTCGGTTGTTTTCATCGAACCACGCGAAGGAACTGACGGCACTGGAAATTTCGGAAGTGGTGCGCCGGTTGGAAATTCACTTTGAAAAAACCCATGTGCAGATTGCGGAGATACTTGGATGTTCGCGGCAGCAGGTAGATAACTATGCCATCCTCTACAAGTTGGATGATCAGACCAAGCAGTCCATTAAGGATGGCCACCTGACCCCTACCGATGCCATTGCGCGGGCGCGGGACGTAAAGAAGAAGCAGAAAGAAGCCAGTGAGAAAGACCAAAAAGGTACATCGGCCAAGAGCAGCGCCGGGCAGGAAAACGAACACAAGATCCGAACGGCAGGAGAAACCATTGACGAAAGCGAGTTTGAAGACGCAGCCGCATATATGGCGAACGGGCGGACAACCGTGTATGAGGGTGATGATGATGACGAGGCCCAGGAATATACGAATGGGCATGACGTTTTTCCTGAACCGGAACGCGGTGTGCAAATGATCGGACAGGCAGTGGAGCAGTTTATTTCTAAATCAAACCCGGAGGCGGAGAATAAAGAGGAATACCAATTGTGTAACCGGGTGATCCAGAATGCGGATAAGATGTGCGCCATGGCGGAGTACCTGCCGAACGGTACAGGTGCCGACTTCCAGCGCCTGTTGAATTTCATTGTAAAGGATATGGAAGTGATCCGGGAATACGTTAAAAAATGCAAGAAATGAACTACAGCGCAATCAACGAGCCCTACATGGGCACCGTACAGGACATAAACGATACGGGCAAAATCTTTACCGGCAGTGGTATTCAGAAGAAAAAATACATAGTGACGTTTGAGGAAGGGTACCGGGCAGAGTACTGCCCCCCTGCCCTACAGCAGCTTAATTTCAAGCGGGGTGATATAATTGAGTTTAAGATCATCCACCGGAACGGCAAGGGCGATGAAATAGAAGTGATTGGTGTTACTGGCGCATTGGGGCAGGTAGCACCCGCGCTGAAGGGCGCCATGAACATTGGAGGCGCCAACTCCATGGTAGGCCATCCGGCGGTGGTGGCGCTGACCGTGAGCAAGGATATGGCCATGCAGAACGGGTGGACCTGGGAAGTCATGCTGGAGAAGGCAGACGAGGCGATGAAATGGCTGATAGACCGCCGGGATTTGGAACAGTATAACTTTTAAACATGCCGTTGAGGAACAACATAACATTTGACCCGCAAACCAACGAATATTTATACGACATATTTAGCTCTTTGACGCCCGCACAAAAGGGGATGCTGAACGATAAGGAACTGAACATATTCAAGTCCAGTGTGCATTTGAAGCGGTTTATCAACTTTGCCGACCTTGATAGGAAACTGGTATTCT
>DASTYM010000270.1:0-3135 GCA_035764995.1 Cyclobacteriaceae bacterium
GGCACTTTTTCGGGTGATCACAAATTTCTTCAATGAAATATTATCATTCACGTCAGTCACTTCCATGTTCACGTAATTATCACCCATGGCGAGTGGCATGTTGATTACAAAGTTTCCGTTATCCTTGATCGGTGTAGTAATGCCGTTCACTTTCAAACTTCTTACCCCGGATTCATCGGTGACTGTACCGCGCAAATCAATTACGTCTTTATAAATGCGAACACGGTTATCCTGGATGTTAGGAGGATTGGAAACAAGTATGAGCGGACCTGATTTATCTTTAGCGTCTTTGTGTCTGAACACCGGAGAAATATTCAGCGATTCAATGTTCCAGTATTTCACTGTTTGCTGAAACTCTTCAATGGTGGCGAGTTCTTTACCTGCAGGGCTAACCGCAATTGCCTTTACCGGTGTTTGAAAATCCTCGAGTTTTAATGCTGGCAATCCTGTAGCCAAATCGTAAACGGCAACAGAATTTTTTTCGAGCGCTGCAAAAAGATATTTTCCGTCATTACTGAATTTGATATCGTAGATCCAGCCGCGCTGCGGAAATTCACGTACCTGTTTTCCAGTTTCAATGTCCCACAAAATAATTTTCTTGTCATCGCCACCGCTCGCTAACGTTTTGCTATCGGGTGAAAAGGCCAGTGTGCGAATCCAGTTTTCATGACCCGCAAGTTTCTTCACAGTATTACCGTTTGTTGCATCACGAAGTAAAATCTCACGATCAGCTCCACCCGTTGCTATCCATTTGTCATCAATGCTTACATCGAGCGCACGAATCGCTTTCATGTGATCCTTCTTGCTGTACACAATTTTTGATGAGTCGATGTTCCAGAGATTGACAGACTTGTCTTCTCCGATAGAAACAATGGACTTATCGTTATTCATAAATCGTAACGCAAGAACGCCTTCGGTATGACCTGTAAGTGTTTTGTTAAGTTTACCCGTAGGTATCTCCCAAATCTTAATGGTTTTATCTCCGCTGGCTGTTGCCATTAATGTGTTATCGGTACTAAAAACGATGTTGGAGACGTTACGCGCTCCGCTGATGGTAGTCGCTTTTGTATCACTGCCCGCATTTAACAAATGAACTTCACTGTTAGTAGCAACAGCCATGTATTTATTGTCATACGAGAAATTAAGTGCAGCCGGTGATTTAACTTTTACTGTGAGCTTCAGTAAATCTTGTCCCGTGAGTGTTGCGTTAATGATAAGGGAGAAAATCAATAACAAGACGAGGCGTTTCATACATCTCTTATTTATTTTTTCTTTCCGATGTTATAGGTGAGACCAATTTTGGCATC
This sequence comes from Cyclobacteriaceae bacterium, assembly GCA_035764995.1. Taxonomy (GTDB): domain Bacteria; phylum Bacteroidota; class Bacteroidia; order Cytophagales; family Cyclobacteriaceae; genus UBA2336. Next base: position 1,308 of record DASTYM010000270.1, read on the forward strand.
GGCCATAATTAATTTCGTGTCTTCTGTATTAAGCCAAAACATTGTGTCTGACATAATTTTCACGCCCAGCTCAATGACATTCAGTGACAGATTATTGCTGAGCCTTCGCATGATCCCCAGGTTAAAACCAAATGCACTTGTTTTATCACTTGAACGGAATGACTCACCTACTTTTACCATTTCAATTTGTCCGTAGTTCACAACCAGGTATTTGCGCCAGTTTTTTGCCCTGCTTGTGGAAATCCGGATGTCAATTCCTTTTTGTAATTGAAGTATTTCGTTTTGAACGCTGTTGTCATCGAAACTGAATTTGCCCATGCCCCTGAAACTCCGACCGTAGTATCCACCAATAGCTATGTATTGATTTATTTGAACATGGCCACCTGCGTAAAAATTGGTCGTTTCGACAAACTCAAATTCGCCTCCACTTTCTCCGCTTCCTGGCACAAGTGTTTGCTGAACTTTGACCTCGACATCAAATGTGGGAAGCTTTAATTGAGCAGTAGCACCGCCAAGCCCGGCAAGCAAAAATGTTGTAAGCAATAGTGTTCTCTTAGAGGTCATAGTTAAACCTGATGGTAACTTTTTCATTCGATGTTGAAGCCTGAGGTGATGTTGGTGAGGGTTTCCACCAGTCAACCATGTACAGAAACAGGTAGTCGTCTCCGTCACTGAAGTGATCTTTTAAGATCATCAGTGGATGAACGTAGAATGTATCGATCCATGCATTACAGCCGTTACTACCGCCACCGGAACACAGGCTGGGATTGATATTGTTGAAGTCCTGCATACTTAAGTACTCTCGCTCAAACGTAGTCAGGTTCATAACGCCCACAGGAAAATTGTTGCTCAGGGAAATTGCATTGTGACTTCCTCCCCACTTTGAACCGCAACCACTTCCGTTGCAAGGAATTTCATACTGCAGTCCTTGAAAAATGTACTTGTACAGATAAAACGAATTATCGGAACCGCCACTATAGTTAAGCGATGAAAACGCAACGCTAGTTCCTGTCGCAGGAAATTTCCGTGTAACACTTTCAAGCTCACCGCTAGCCCGATAAATCAGTGTATCGTTCGATGTTGCGGGTCCACCAGCAACATAAGGCACTCTCGAGATGATACTCGCTAACCTTCCATTCGAGTTATATCGGAAACTATAAAGTTCAAGAATTGTTGAGTCCGTCCCACTGCTGAAGAAATAAAATGTCCACGGTTTCCCTGACTCGAGGAAAGAAGTGTATGATCGAACTGCAGCAGTTGTTCCGCCCCGAAGTTTCAATTTGGAGTTGGCCCCAAGAGCGGGCCAATTTACATACAACGTTTTGGTGAGTTTGCCGCCAGGCACCGTAATGCTCACATCCTTTTCTGAAGTGACATTTGCCAGCAACGTGGTTGTGCCGCTACCGGTCTCCTGTTCTATTCCTATCGATACATATTGAAGGTCATCCAGTTCTTGCTGACTGGTAATGTCACTATCCTCAATAATGGTGCACGAAAAAATAAATGCAGCAAGAATAAAAGATAAAAGCCGAACCATAGACAATAATTAAAACTCAAGGTGTGGGGATTGATTGACTCAATGAAAGTACGAGGAGGTGAATTTTTTTTCAATACAAGCAATCCGGCATTTGCATACCAAGAATTTGGTATCACCTCCCTTGCCTTTAGGTAGTGAGGCCTTGTTCGTAAGCAAATTTTAGGAGCCCGGCCAGGTTGTGGGACTTTGTTTTTTGCATGATATTTTTCCGGTGGGTTTCCACGGTTCGAAAACTGATGTTTAATTCATTGGCTATTTTTTCGTTAGTGTATTCTTTTGCCAACAGCTGAA
>DASTYM010000271.1:0-3862 GCA_035764995.1 Cyclobacteriaceae bacterium
CAACGTTCAAGTCGATTGAGATTACCTTGCTGTTGAGTAACACTTTTCTTTATTACGCAGCCGGCATGACAATTCTTAATAACGATGCCGGGAAAAATTTTCAAGGTCTGTTTACAGCGTGCCTGGGTATTTTCAATTTCATTTTTGCTTATGTTCTCTACCGCAACAACAAGGTTGATAAGAATCTTGTTTTCATGCTCATCGGTCTTGTATTAACCTTTATTAGTCTGGCTGCACCGGTGCAGCTGGAAGGAAATTATATAACCTTGTTCTGGTCTGCCGAAGCGGTTCTTTTATTGTGGCTTTCACAAAAATCAGGAATCCGGTTAATGAAGCTTGCGTCTTTGATCGTGATGGGTTTGATGATGATCAGTCTGATCATGGATTGGAATCAAATCTACCTCGAACCGAAAGATTTTGACCTGATGATCATTTTCAATAAAGGCTATATCACCAGCCTGTTTTCGTTAGCCTCAATTGTGTTAACATTCTTCTTGTTGAAAAAAGAAAAGGGAGAATCTGCAGAAAACATTCACCTCTATAAAATGGTGCTTTCATGGGCTGGCGTACTCATTCTTTACCTCGCTAACCTGCTGGAGTTGCGTCATCAACTTGATCAGGCCGACCTGACCTACTCATCGCAAACCGTTATTATAGGGACATACAACATGTTGTTTATCCTTGGCTTGCTTTTGGCTGAAAAGAGAATTGAGCTCCAGGAAAATATTCAACGGGCATTTTCATTTTTAGGGTTTGCCGCCATGGCCTTTTACCTGGGCTATTACCACAGCGAAATTGTTTCTGCGCGGGATGGTTACCTTCTGTACGCTGAGCCGATCACCGGGTTTTTGTTTCATTATGTTTTGATCATCCTGTTGCTCATTATTACCGCACTCACATTACCAAAGATTCAGCAGCAAACAGAGTTCAACCTTAAAACCTATAACTTTTATTCGTGGTTCTATGTGTTCTTCTTTGTATTCCTGGCCAGTGCAGAACTTGATCACTCCGTTTTACTGATTGCGGGTGCAACATTAGAAACACAAAGTCATATTTTAGTTCAGAATCACAAGATCGGTTATCCGATTTTATGGGGTGTGACTTCTTTTATTTTGATCGCAATAGGATTAAAAACGAAAAAGAAACACCTGCGGATTATCTCTTTGACGCTTTTCCTCGTAACCCTCCTAAAACTTTTCTTTGTGGATATCAGAGGAATATCGGAAGGAGGTAAAATTGCTGCCTTTATTTCACTGGGCGTTTTGTTGCTTATTGTTTCATTCATGTATCAACGATTGAAGAAACTGTTGTTGGAAGATGATGCTACAAAAACCAATCAACCATGAGAGTCATAGCTATTTTAATGATTTTTAGTTTCAACGCAGGATTTAGTCAGACCTTTAGAGGTGAAGCTTCGCTGCCAAAAGTTGAAGTTGATGGATTCTACAGAGTTTTTCTTTCTCCTGATTTGAGTACGCATCTCAATGCAGAATTTACGAACATCAGAATTTACGATCAGCAGAATAAAGAGATACCGTACCTGTTTCAGCAGGATAATCCGGTAAAGTACACACAGGTGTTCAAGGAATATGAGATCGTAGAAAAGAAACAGGTAAAAAATTGCTGTACCTCATTGGTCCTCCACAATGCAAAAGAAACTCCGATTAACAACATCAGTCTGTCAATTAAAAATGCTGAAGTTACCAAGACGGCCACTTTACTGGGCAGTGACGATAAGGAAAATTGGTTTGCATTAAAGCAACGTTTTACTCTTAGTTCAATCGATAATCAGGATCGGACCGCAGAAATCAAGATTGTTGATTTCCCGCTGAGTAATTACAGCTACTACCTTATTCAACTTGATGATTCTACTTCTGCTCCGCTCAATATTTTAAAAGCAGGGTATTATGAAGTAAATGCTGAAGATGGCAAATACACCCAAATAACTTCAATCAAAACGGGAAAATCGGATGACAGTACAAGCAAGCAAAGCTTCGTCCGAGTTACATTCGATAGTACCAGGGTAGTTGATAAATTTTCTATTGAGATGTCCGGAGCTCCGTACTTTTTACGAAGGGCTTCCCTGGCCATTAAAAAAGAAAGACTGAATAAAAAGAAAGAAAAAGAAGTCTACTACGAATTGCTGTCCTATTTCGAGCTGAGTTCGAAGCAACCATCCGTACTTGAACTACCGGGCATACAGGTTCATGAATTCCTGATTACAATAGAAAATGATGATAACCCTCCATTAGAAGTTGCAACTATTAAAACTTATCAACTCAATCGTTATTTGACTGCATGGTTAACAAAGGGTCAATCGTATTCGGTTAAATTGGGAGAAATGGAACTACAAGCTCCCGTTTACGATATTGGCTTTTTCAAAGATAGCATTCCTGATCAACCGCAGGTTCTGTCTCTTGGGCCTGTTTCTATTTTTGAAAAGAAATCGGAGGAATCGCCAACCTATTTTACAAACCGTTCAATTATCTGGGTTGCGATCGTTATTGTAATTATTGTTTTAGGTTTTATGACTATGCGGATGGTCAATGAGACTTCGGAGAAGGAGTAGTTTGGGCTTATATTATGATTTACAAAATTTGGCGATAGAGCAATCAACTGATCACTTATCTTTGGGCGTTACGCCTTCTGCAAATTTTTCAAACTTTTCCCTGTTGGCATCATAGTATCGGTTATCCCTATGGGTGATAATAGCTTGAACAGGCTTCATTGTAAGGAATTAACATATTGAAGAAGCGAATGAGAAGCTTAATTTATGCCTTCAAGACCCCATCTTTCATCACCGGTACAACCTGATACTGATCAGGTGTCAGGCAAAATTCTATGTCTTTGTGAATGTTCAACTTAGCCAAGCGCTTGACGTGCGAGGAAGTGCTCAGGAATTTTACCAGGTTATCCTTTGCAGAATTGTAGAGATGCCGCGCGGCCAATGGGGCATCGCAATCAGGTTCAATAAAACCTTTCAGCTTTTCTACGATGGCTCCGGCAAAAAGCGTGTCTTCCAGGTTCACTTTTCCCTTCCATCCGGCACACACAATCAAAATATTGTTTTTACCAAACAATAGATGTCTTGATACAGAAGAAAGATTTAAAAAACTTCCAATAATTACTTCCTTCGCTCCTTTCGATTTCTCAATGGCCTGAGTGCCATTTGTGGTGGTGAAGGCAATCTTCTTTTCTCTTAATTTGCCATCCATGTATTCGAATGGAGAGTTCCCCAAATCGAATCCATCAACCTTCTTCCCATCACGCTCACCCGCTGTAAAAAATCCTTTTGATTTCATCGCGAGGCAATCGTCCAGTTTGGCAAACGGGGTAATACTCTCAATGCCATGTGCAAAGGCAGTGGTCATACATGAAGTAGCCCGAAGAATGTCGACTACAACAACGGTTTTATCCTGCACGTTGTAGAGGTGCATTAAGTCAGGACTTAAACAGACATCAATCGTCTTCAACTTTGATTTATTTGATTTTTGTGATGATCATGATGGACGAAATTTTTTATTCTGGAGTCGGTGGAATTCCAACTTCGTGCCTCCAAAATTAATTAGGAGGCCAACTTCCAAATTGTATGCTTCAAGATAGTTAATAGCTTGAGCTAAGTGAACAGGTTCCAATTTAATCAATGCCTTTAATTCAACACTTATTTTATCTTCTACTAAAAAGTCTGCCCTTCTGGTGCCAACCCACTTTTGCTTAAAGAATATTGGCATCTCAAATTCCCTTTCAAACTCGACTCCTTGCAACTCCATTTCATACTCAAGCGCCCGTTGGTAAATCACTTCAGGAAACCCATTGCCAAGCGCATTATGAACTTCCATGGCCGATCCAATAATTTTTCCGG
>DASTYM010000272.1:0-4850 GCA_035764995.1 Cyclobacteriaceae bacterium
AAAAATAAGCCATCCAAAATCGCCTTCATTAAATTAATAGTAGAAGGTTTCGAACCAGAAGTATTTAAAGGCGGATGGAATACGATCTCCCAATACAAACCGCCTGTCTTTTTTGAGGTAACAGAAAAATGGTGGAAAGAAAACAATTCAACAATTGAAGAAGTCCTGGATAAACTCAGGGGATTAGGCTATCGCTTTGTGATCGAGCATTACAACGAAATGCTTCCATACAAACCTTCAGCATATACGGCTCGCACACAATTCAACTTAATGGCTACAGTCTGACAGAAGCTTAATAAAGTTCTTTTATTCTTTCAGCGGTCCAGCGAATGGAATGAACCTTCGTCCACGCGTGAGCATGAGTTCGAATTTCATTCATGCGCTGCGGGCTGCTCAGTAATTTCAGCACTTCATTTCCCAGTGTTTCAAAATCACGAATCGAAACTGAGACACAGCAATCAGGTAAATCATAAATCAATCCTGCCTGCGTTCCGCAAACCAACACTCCGCAACTCATCGCTTCAGTTATAACTTCACTTTGACCTTCGGAACGAGAAGTGTGCAACAACACGTCTGCGTTCCTGTAATAAGCAGGTAGTTCTTCATAAGGCAGTAACCCTTGAATCACAACCTTGTTCACCAAGTCCAACTGCGTGATCAATTTTTTTACAAAGGCTTCAGAAACTCCTTCTCCAATAATCGTAAGCCTTGCCTGGACTTTATCACTGATGATCTTAAAAGCTCTCAAGAGCGTTTCCTGATCTTTTACGGGGTGCAGGTTACCAATGTGTAAAAATTGGACGGGCTCTGACAGTGGTTTCTCACGAAATGCAAAAAGCGATGTATCGATTCCCCAGGGAATAATTTTAACGTCCTTTCGCTGCAGTCCGTGTTTACTCAGATTATCAATCAAATATTTCGTCAGCGTATTTACCTCTTGTGCATGTTTCAATGTCCATAAAATCAATTTTTTCTTCACCCCACTCAGTAACTGACCGTACCGGATTTCAGGCAGCGCTATTGCATCTCCACCCAACACGCTTACAATACTTTTAATTCTGAAAATCCTTCCAACGAACACAGCCAGAAAGCCACACGGAAATGCCCAGAAACCATGTACAGCTTCAAATTTTTTCGTTCGCTGAATTTTCCGAAACGTGAAATAAAACCTGAGGTATTTAACAATCGGAGCAGAAGAATAAATGTCAATTAATTCGTATCCGTTAACTTTAAAATTCGCATTGATCGGAAACAACTGGAAAACAGTGATGTTAAAGTCGGCTGACAATAACCTGACAATTCGTTCCAACACGGGCACACCAATGTTGTTGTGTCCGGTTCCAATTCCTCCCGGTATGATGATGGCGATATTTCTTTTCTCGCTCACTGTTGCAGTTCGTTTATCACATTCATAATTTTTCGGGCATTCGCCTCAAACGAAAGTTCGTTGTTGAATTGCTCCAATACTTTTCCTTTTTCTTCTGGTAGATTAATGGTCAGACTTTTTTGAAGGGCTGCCAATAATTCCTGCTCGTTGCCAGCTTTGTATAATAAGCCTATTCGCCCATTATCTGTCATCATTCTGAAGGAAGGAATATTGGTAAGAATCGGAATACATCCACAGGACAATCCTTCGCAAACGGCAATGCCACTTCCTTCGTAGTGCGAACTTGAAATAATAAAATCTGCACTGTTATACCAATGAATGAGATCAGGGTTATCAATTTTTCCTATCAGCAGAATATGATTTTCCGCCTGTCCGTCCGAAATCAATATTTTAAGTTCATCAAACAATTGGTTCATTTGGTAAATCATAAAAAGCCTTGCAGCAGGATGAGTTTTTGAAAACTTAACAAACGCCCTTGCCACCGTTAATGGATCTTTGTTGGCATCCAACCCGCCTACCCATAAAAAAACAGGATCTCCTGAAACTCCCGTTGCTAATTGTGCTGCATTTTCATCCATGGGATAAAAAGAGGATGAAGTGCCCATGATTTCTTTTACCTTTTTTAAATCACGAACCTGATGACGATCAACCCACGGCTTCGCTAAATCGAACGAACAAAATAAATACGCGCCTATGTACCGATCAGCCCACCGTTGAAGGTACTGCCGGATATCACGTAATGGCCGTTCGGCATGGTGCTGGGCAATTATTTTAATCTTATTACCAAGAGTGTACCTGAGCATCAGAATTTGCCACGGAAAAATAATGCCATGAACAATGATGACATCAGGCGCTAAACTTTTCACAAAACGGTTAAACCCGAAAGGTAAAAGCAGTTGCCAGCGGTTATAGCCTGGAAAATAATACGTAACTCCGTTTCTTTTCAGTACTCCTTTATAATGGATATGATAAATCCCCAAAATTTCCGCATGGCTTGTCATGCTTTCGAGCACACCAATTGAAAAGTTTATACGTCTTAGCCATGCTTCGGGATCGGTAAACCTCGGTTTGGGAACAGCGTAGGAAAGATGAATAACACGCATGCTTATAGGTCAGATTGATGGCACTACCAACCGAAGAATTTGAATTTATGAATTGGCTTTAAACTACTAACTTAATACGCAAGAATGAACAAAGTTTTGCTTTTTAATCCGCGGGCGGGAGATAACGTGCGAATAATTCCCAATGCCATTTTGGCGATTGCTGCATCAATCGAAAAACAATTCGATTATGTAGTGGTTGATGGCAACCGGGAAAAAGATCCACTCAGCAAAATCATTCAATACCTTTCGACCGGAGAATTTAAATTTTTTGCTTCTACAGTAATGCCGGGGCCGCAATTAAAGCAAGCCATTCCCTTCACAAAATATGTTCGCGAACAATTTCCTGAACTAAAAATAATCTGGGGTGGATATTTTGCCTCCAATCATCACAAAACAGTAATTAACTCAAAGCAAGTCGATGTAGTTGTTAATGGACCAGGTGATAAAACTTTTCCTGCCCTGCTCCACGCGATGATTAAAAATGAATCTTTCGAACACCTTGAGAATCTGGTGTTTCTAAAAGACGGGAAGTTGATCAAAACAAAGAAAGCCACACTTTATGAACAAGATGAACTTCCTGCTCTTCCGTATGATACACTCAATACTTTTTATTCAATAGAAGGATACCTGGGCAAGACTTTTTTAGGAAACAGAACAATCGCGTATCACTCAAGCATCGGCTGCCCATTCACATGTTCATTTTGCGGAGTGGTTCCTATTTTTGATGCCCGCTGGAAAGGAAAATCTGCACAAAGCATTTATAAGGATTTGGTTTACCTCAAGGGAAAATACCATGGCAATGCTTTTCAGTTTCATGATAATAACTTTTTTGTTTCGGAAAAACGTGCGGTTGAATTCGCTAACCTGATTGCTTCCGAAAAAATGAAATGGTGGGCCGAAGGTCGTATTGACACCATGGACAAATTTTCGGATGAGTCGCTCCAGGCGGTGGCAGATTCTGGTTGCACTATGATTTTCTTTGGTGCAGAAAGCGGGAACAACGCTCTGTTAAAACAAATGGATAAAGGCGGGATGCAGACCGGGGAGAAAATCAAATCGTTTGCTGCCCGTATTAAAAAATTCGGAATCATTCCGGAATACTCTTTTGTATTAGGATTGCCTGCACCTACCGAGCAACAAGTATGGCAACAGATCAACGATGAAATAAAATTCATCAAGGAAATAAAAGCGATCAATCCGACAACTGAAATTGTAATCTACATTTATACACCGGTGCCTACAGAAGGTTCAGAACTTTTTGACGGATCTCTGGACAGGGGATTTAAATTCCCACAAACGCTGGAGGAATGGATGCAGCCTCAATGGTTGAATTTTGATTTGCACCGGGAGTATCTCACACCGTGGTTAAAACCTGAAATGATCCGCTACATCCACGATTTTGAAACAGTGGTGCATGCTCAATATCCAACAGTAAGTGATTATAAACTGAGCTCACTGCAACGCAAAGCCATCAAAATGCTTTCACGCATCCGGTACGAAAAAAATATTTTCAGCTACCCGTTAGAACTGAAAGCGCTCATGAAATATTGGCTTAAATACAGACAACCTGAAATTCAAGGACTCTGATGCTGGGATGGCTTAAGAAAAAAAGTACACCTGTTCTTTCTCCCCAGGAAGGGTATGACCTCTGGGCACTCTCCTATGCCCAGGAATCAAATCCCATAAAAGATCTTTCCAACAAATTCGCGGAGTCGATGCTACACGAGCTTCGAGGTAAATCAATTTTAGATGCCGGTTGTGGCACAGGGCACTTTTGCCTGTATGCGGAACGTCAAGGAGCTGCGCACATTATCGGGGTTGATTTTTCACCTGTTATGATTGAGCAAGCAAAAAAGAATTGCCCTGCCACCCGGTTTTATTGCGGTGACATTTCCACACTCAATATTGAAGCACCTGTTGATGTTATTATTTGCGCCCTTGTTATCGGGCATATTGAAAACATTTCTACCTTATTCGCTAATTTTTCTGATGTATTAAAACCAGGTGGGCAATTAATCCTGACTGATTTTCATCCGGTTCTTACGATGCAAAACGCCAGGAGAACATTCAAAAATCTTAAAACAGATCAGGTTATCGAGATCAAACACTATCTGCATACGTTGGAAGAAATAAAAAGTCTGTTGGGGTCAGCTGGTTTCAGTATTGACCAATTACAAGAACCACAATGGAACAAAGTTCCAGTCGTTTACGGATTAAAGGCTTTAAAAATTTAGCCATGGATCTGCTGCTCAAAGGACTTAAGTGGAAACAACATGATAACCTGATAAAAGGTGATGTTCGCGTGTCCAAAGGTGTAGTCCAGGAACTTGGTACCAACCTCACTCCTTTGAAACGAGAGC
>DASTYM010000273.1:0-7125 GCA_035764995.1 Cyclobacteriaceae bacterium
GATGCCTTCGCTGGCAGCATCGGGATCATATTTATCATCGCGCTCATATCTGCCCTGTTTCCCAGCGTAGATGGAGCCATTACCTCATTGACTTCCTGTTTCTGTATCGACATACTGGGTATTAAGAAAAAGGGTGGTACCGAAAAAGAGAAGAAGATGACACGCCTGAAAGTTCATTTCACATTTGCACTAGTGTTTTTTCTCATGGTCTTGCTGTTTAAATGGATCAACGATAAACTGATTATTGACTTCATCCTGAAGTTTGCTGGCGTGACGTACGGACCGCTGTTGGGGTTATTCGCCTTTGGCATTCTCACCAAACGCGTATTGAACGAAAAACTGATCTGGACGGTATGCATCATCGCGCCATTGCTCACACTGGGGCTGGACATACTCAGCAGCCCCGAATGGTACGAAAAGAAATTACATGTTACGCTGGGGCTACAATCGCTTTCTGAAAAAATATTCAGCGATTACAAAATCGGTAACGAGCTTATTCTTATCAATGGCATTTTAACATCATTGGGTCTCTTGATGATCTCCAGGAAAAGCGAACGCACTGACGTGTAGTACCCCTCCGTCCATTGCTTCGCTTGGACACCTCCCCTTCAGGGGAGGATTGAAATCGGTGGCATTAGTCAACGCTAAACATCATGTCAATCAGTGCATCAAAAAAAATCAGCGGTCAATCAGCGGTCCAAAAGGAAAGGTCACCTCTTGCGAAGCGACCTTAACCCGATTAAAACCAACCCCACGTTGGTTGACGGCAGATTCAGAAAATCCGAACCTTATTTCTTAAAATATTGGAACTCTTGTTTCTTATTTCCCCGCACAATACGGATGGTATACTCACCTGCCCTGGTGTCACGGAAATCAATGATCATTCTTCGTTTGTTAATTTTTTGAGACGTTATCAGGTCTCCGTTCGAATAGTATATCTCAACTGTGGCGCCTAAATCTTGCTTATTAGCTTTCAGGACAAACAGGTGATTATGCGTGATTTTAATTTCACTCACGTTTCCTGCCAAAGCGCTTTTTGCCAGCAGTGCCCCGAGGATGACCATCAGGACAAGTATAATTCGAGTGAGGGATTTCATTCTGCGTCTTTTTTCTCACAGTATGCCAAACCCTGTGCCGCGCAGGAAAACTTGAAAATTCTTAAAATTTCAAGGGTTCAAATTGGAAAATTTCCATTTTTGGGACATGGAATTCCTCTTTCGGGCAGATCTTAGAGCAATTCTGTCGATGGATCCCAGTATTTCTCGGTGAAGCTCACGATTTTGTCTTTGGATACCTTAGTGCCCTCCTTTTCGAGGAGCTCTTGCATCCTTCTGGGTGGCTTAAAATGATGCTTTCCCGTGAGCAATCCGTTGCGATTTACCACCCGGTGAGCCGGCACGCCTTTTGGGCAACCATGCATGGCCCACCCAACCATCCGTGAACTCATTTTTGTTCCCAGATAATTGGCAATAGCCCCATAGCTTGTGACACGTCCTTTTGGGATCAGTTTGACGACTTCGTATACGTCCTCAAAGAAATTAGGCGCACTTTTTTTGATTTTCTTACCTGCCATGAACGTAACAACTTGATCTTACTAAATTTACGGTCCTATTTAAACTTAAACGTGAAGAAACTCAGTTTTTTTGCTCTCAATTTTTTTTTCGCTGCATGTTGTGCAGCACAAAGCGGGCATGACCTGATTTTCCCGGACTCGGTTAACTGGACTGTTTTGAGTGAAGGAAAAACATTGTCGCTCAAAATACGAGCAACGGATCCTGAAACATTTCAAGGTTTCTCCATCGAGAACCCCGAACAACTGCCAGTGCAATTTGACTCAACAGGAAATTTCCGTTGGACTCCCTCATTCAACCTGGTGAATCGGGTAGAACAGAAAAAAGACTTCACTTTTTTCTTTGAAGGTCATTGGACACAAGGCAAGCGCGTTCGCAAAGCAATCACCTTTACTGTAAACCATGTGAATCAGCCACCTGTAGTTGAAGACGTTCCTGTGTTTTATGTGAAGCAGTCAGCTCGCAACAATTATCAGATTCCTGGCGAATATGTTTCTGACCCCGATGGTGATCCATACGTTTTTAAAGTAGTGCCCTCACAGTTACCGGAAGGTGCATCGCTTTCATCACAAGGTCAATTAACATGGACCCCTTCACGAAGCCAGTTCAATGCCTTAAAAAATAATCCATTTACGCTGGAATTTGTTGCCCAGGATCAACCAGACAAAGCTGAGACCAAAGGCAAAATCAGAATTGCACAAACACAACTTGATTTGCCACCGGAGATTTTAATTGTTCCTGGTGATTCCATTTTCAAAATCCGTGAAGATGAAACCCTGAATCTTAAGATTTATGTTTCCGATCCCAATGGAGATGAGAATATCAGGAACGCAGGTTTTATTTCGTCTGACTTAAGAATAACACCCGGTGCATTAAAAGAAAATACACCTCTTCAATATGAATTCCTCTGGTTCCCGGATTACGATTTTGTTGATGATGCGAAAAAAAAAGTTTTAACTGATATTATCTTTTTCGTGCTGGATAAATCCAATAACCGGGTACAGCGTAAAATTCAAATCGAGGTTGAAGACACTGAAAACATGATAGAGCGCGATGCGCATCAATATCAAAAATACTTTAACAATTTGGCCAGTGCCTCTCAGTTAATACGCGATCTTGACGAAAATCAAAAAAAACTAAACGAGGAATTCAAGAAGGCTAAAAAAGGAAAAAAGAAGAGGTCTATCGTAAATGCTTCGTTAGGCGCTGTAACAGGTCTAAGCCCCGTGATGATTGATCCTGTTGACAATCCTCAAGCCTCTAAAGTTGTTCCGGGAGTGGGTGGAACGGCTGTACTCACGTTGAGCACCCTGGAAGCTACGGAAGTAATTGGTCGCTCGCGGGAGGACATTATGGAAAAGATCAAGATCGGTATCGACATACGCAACAAACTGCAGAGTGCAGGTGATGAATTTGCACGCAAGTTTTCGCTGAAGTCGGCACGCAGATCTGCCGATTTTGAAAAGGAAATTGATAAACTCAGAGGCGTAGCGAACGACCAGCGTATTGTTTTGCTGGAGATGGATGCGTACAAAAAGCAAGCACCAAAAGCCGATCCTAAAGATGTTAAAAAAACATTCCCCGACTTTTCAGAAGGGGATTGATTGATCATCCTTATTTCTTCTCCAAATCTGCCAAACGGAATTTAACCGGCCATACGAATTTCACTTTCACGGGTTTGCCACGCTGCTTGCCAGGCTTCCAGTCTTTGCTTTCCTTGATCAAACGCTCCGCTTCTTTATCGCATGATGGGCTTATGCCTTTTATAACAGATACATCGGTTATTTTTCCTGTTTCCTGTACAACAAAAGCAACAAACACGCTGCCTTCAATCAGTTGCTTAACTGCATCCTTAGGATACTTGAGTGACTTCTGAATATACTCGGTCCACGCACTCATGCCGCCCGGGTATTCCGGTTGCTGCTCAACCACCAAATAAACTTTACTCTCATCAGCGACTTGAATCTCTTTGACAGGCTCTTCGAATACCACCTCGACTTCACCCTGTACTTCCTCATCTTGTCCCACCCATTCATTCACATTCCAGAATTTCAGAAAACCTGTTGAATGACCAGGGTTAAAAAATGTATACGACTTGCCACTCAACTCAGAGACTTCCTCAAGAACCTCAATCACCTCCTTTTTCTTTGTTGCCTTCTCGTAAACCTCAACATCTCCTTTCAGTATTAGCTGAGCACCAACCAAATTTTGCACAAGCCAGACAAGAGCTGTTTCAGGCTTAGATTGATCGGTTAGGTTCTCATCGAGTTGAATTGGCTTTTTTTGGCTTTTAAGCCAGTCAATTGCCACAATCGCTGCCTTGTTTTCACGAGGGTTGCGGGTAACCCACACTCCATTTTGCATCGAGGTGTATACATCCAGAAAACTTTGCTTGTTGAATTTTAGCACCAATTCTTTCGCGGTATAAATAATGGTTGGTTCGTTCAGCTGCGCCATCTTAACGGTAGCCCGCTGAGCAAATAGACCAGAAACCGAAACCATCAAAAAGGAAAAAACTACAATACTTTTTTTCATAGGAGAGTTATGCTTGGATATAATAAAATTCAACCTGTTTGGACAAAATTATAAAAATCCTCAATCAGTCGAAAAATTCTTTCTGAACGCGATGTCATTTCATTTCGTGTATTAATTTCGTTACCGTGAACCAAAAAAATATGAGAAGCAATTCTTTTTTCATTTTCATTCTGTTGACAAGTTTGACTATTGCTTGTCGTCAGGAGAGGCCCTCTGAACCTGCTGGTGAAACTGTTACTAAATTAGTTCGGGAAATCTGGACCAAGGATCAGGCTGCCAAGTGGTATGCGAAACAAGGTTGGCTTCGGGGATCAGATTTTATTCCGAGTACTGCCATTAATCAACTGGAGATGTGGCAAGCTGAAACATTTGACACAGCAACCATCAATCGTGAATTAGGATGGGCCGAATCGATTGGTCTGAATTCGATGCGCGTATACCTGCATCATGCAGCATGGGAAATTGATCACAACGGTTTCAAAAATCGCATTGATCAGTATCTGACTATTGCAAACAAGCATCACATCTCCACCATCTTTGTATTTTTTGATGATTGCTGGAATCCACGTTACCAAACAGGTAAGCAACCTGATCCAAAACCAGGCATTCACAACTCAGGTTGGATTCGTGACCCCGGAGATTTAATTCATGAGGATTCTACATTGGTTGCAACACTTGAAACGTATGTAAAGGATGTACTAACTCAATTTGCTCAAGACAAACGAATTGTATTGTGGGATCTTTATAATGAACCGGGAAACTCCGGCTATGGAAACAAATCGATGCCGTTATTACAAAAAGTTTTTCAGTGGGGCCGGGAAGTAAATCCCTCACAGCCTTTATCAGTTGGTGTATGGAATAAAGAACTTGTGGATTTGAACAATTACCAACTTGCCAACTCTGATGTAACGACCTATCATAATTATTCCGAGCCCCAGGAACATCAACGATGGATCGATAGTTTGAAAACCTATGGTCGTCCGTTGATCTGTACAGAATACATGGCCCGCACCCGAAGCAGCCGCTTCGACAATGTTATGCCGCTTCTGAAAAAAGAGAACATTGCTGCATACAATTGGGGATTGGTTGCAGGTAAGACAAACACGATTTATGCCTGGGACACGCCTATGCCTGATGGAAAGGAACCTAAAATCTGGTTCCATGATATTTTCCGTAAGGATGGTACCCCATATAAGAAAGAGGAAGTAGAATTAATAAAACAGCTTACCGGAAAATGACGAGGATGTAAATTTCCTTCGCGCCTCATTTTGCAGGAATCCATTAAAAATCTACATTTGCATCCCTAAACCGAAAAAAGCTTTACAGAGGAGTGGTAGAGCGGTTTTCCCGATGGCTATCGGGAGCACTGGTCAAAAACTCTGAGAACTTACAGAGGAGTGGTAGAGCGGTTTTCCCGATAGATATCGGGAGCACCGGACTCGAAACTTCAAAGGCTTACACAGAGGAGTGGTAGAGCGGTTTATTGCACCGGTCTTGAAAACCGGAGACCCGCAAGGGTCCGGGGGTTCGAATCCCTCCTCCTCTGCTGCACAACAAAGCCCCATTGTATTGGGGCTTTTTTATTGGTTGTAGCAGTCAATTTATTTGACCGACAGAACTACGAAACGTTGTACAATGTTTTATGCCTATATTCTGCAAAGTGAACAAACTGGAACATTCTACTACGGTAGCACAAAAGATGTTGAGGATCGTTTGAGACAACACAATTCAGGTAAGGTGAGATCCACTAAAAGCAAAAGGCCCTGGAAGTTGATTTATTCCGAAACTTTTCAGACTAAGTCTGAGGCTTTCAAAAAAGAATTGTATTTCAAGTCAATTGAAGGATACCGATTCCTTAAAGAAAGCGGTATCACAACCAAAAAATAGTAGCGGTTTATTGCACCGGTCTTGCCCCAAGGGGATGCCTTATGGCAAAAACCGGAGACCCGCAAGGGTCCGGGGGTTTTCCCAATGGGATGCCTTTGGCAGAATCCCTCCTCCTCTGCAACTAAAACAAAAGCCCCCGACAAGTCGGGGGCTTTTGTTTTACGTGTGGTGAGGAAAATTAAGTTTTAATCATAAAAAGGAGAGAATAAAAATTACTCTCTCCCAATACTCAAACCCGCTGTTTGGAGCCCATTCTTTGAGCAGGTCAGGCTATCGAAAATGGGCGGATATTTTTAAATCGGATTTCTGGAATAGGAGTAACTCCTATCAAATTTGAACGTTTGTTCAATCTTCAGCAAAAAATTCTGCTCGAATTCACGTATCTTTTTCAGATTCCTGAATCAATAGACTAAGTGATATTGAGCATGCCAGGAAATCAAAAACCTATCGTAGCAGGTCATCAACCAAGAGAAATTGAACTCAAGCCTGGGGTCAGGTATTCGTGGTGCCAATGTGGGCGATCAAAAAGCCAGCCTTTTTGTGATACTAAATCGCATGAAGGTACTGGCATCAGTCCAAAAGAATTTACGGTTTCTGCTCCGCGAAAAGTTTGGCTCTGCATGTGCAAACAAACGAAGACGCAGCCTTATTGTGATGGGTCGCACAATAGTTTAAAATCGATAAAGTAGAATAGAGTTACGTGGCCTTAAATCTTCGGCCATGCCATATCGCCTGCATGCGGGCAGCATCGTGAATGCTGGCATTTACTTCATACCCTACCAATAGCACAATGGTAACAAGCTGCACCCACACCATCAGCGCAATGAGCACACCGATGGAGCCGTACACCTTATTGTAGGTACTGAAGTTGGTCACGTAAAAAGAAAATCCGTACGAAACAGCCAGGATCAAAATGGTTGCCAGTAAAGATCCGATCGAAAAGAAACGCCAGTTATAATGAATGGCCGGCCCGAAGTAATAGATCGTAGACACAGCAAGAAAAAAGACAATGAAGATGACCAGGAAGCGTAACACGAAGATCATGTAAACGGTAAACTTGTCAATTCCCCTAAGCCACTCAAGTTGATTAAGATTTGAAAGGATGTAGTCAAGTACCAGCTGCCCTACAACA
>DASTYM010000274.1:0-3207 GCA_035764995.1 Cyclobacteriaceae bacterium
CCTTCTCCTCTTCGGTTACCATTTCCAAACCCAGTTCATCATGGTTTCGCAGGAACAACGCCCACTGACTATGTGACGGTGTTTCAGGTGTTTGCTCCATAATGTCGATGATCGGATAACTATCCTCTGTGCGCAATCCTAAAAATAATCTCGGCATGAGCGGATAGTTGAAATTCATGTGACATTCTTTACCATCACCGAAATAGGAAGCTGCATCTTCAGGCCAGAGATTGGCTTCCGCTATCAAAACTTTGCTCTTGTAATGTTTATCCACATGACCCCTTACTTTCTTCAGGAATGCGTGCGTTTGAGGGAGGTTCTCGCAATTCGTTCCTTCTTCTTCAAACAAAAAAGGAACAGAAGCCATACGAAAACCATCGACATCAATCTTCATCCAGAAGTCGACAATCTTGATGATCTCTAACTGCACTTCCGGGTTATCGTAATTCAATTCAGGCTGATGACGATAGAATCTGTGCCAGTAGTATGCTTTTGCCTCGGGGTCCCACGTCCAGTTACCGGATTCCTCTCCTTGAATAATAACGCGAGCATCCTTATACTTTTCTGCGGTATCGCTCCAAACATAAAATTCACGGAAGCGTGATCCAGGTTTAGCCTTGCGTGCACGCTTGAACCACGGATGCTGATCAGAAGTATGATTTAATACTAATTCAATTACTACGCGAATATTGCGGGCATGAGCTGCTTTTAAAAATGCTTTGAAGTCGGCAAGGTTACCATAATCAGGATGAACTTCGGTATGATCAGTCACATCATAGCCATCATCTTTTAATGGTGATGGGTAAAACGGCAAGAGCCAAATCGTGTTGATACCAAGGTCTTCGAGGTAATCAAGTTTTTCTATAATTCCGGGGAAGTCGCCAATGCCATCGTTATTGCTGTCAAAGAAAGCCCGAACGGATAGCTCATAAATAATTGCGTCCTTAAACCAGAGAGGGTCGATATGTTTAACTGCAGAAGCCATTACATATTTGATTCATGAACGGTTAGTACAAAAAGATGGAAAGGAATTTTATAAGGATTTAATTCAACATAGTTCCACTCCTGCGTCCAGGTGTAATTTTCACCTGTCATCAGGTCGTGAAGTTTCACGTTAATTTTGTCTCCCAGTCTTAACAACGCCTTTGGCAATTGCATATAGCCTGAGTGCCTGTTATTAGGATCTAAATTAACAATCGTTAAAATAATATTGGACAGATCATCAGTTGCTTTTATATACGCAATCAGGTTCGCATCCCCTATTTCGCAAAACCGGATGTTCCAGGTTGATTGTAGTGCCTTATTCTCCTTGCGGGCCTTGTTGACAATCGAAATAATATCGGTCATGCGATTGGTTCGCTTCCATTCATACTTCTTAACCTCAAATTTTTCCGAATTCAGGTATTCTTCTTTTCCTTCAATTGGAATGTTATCATAAAACTCATAGGCTGCGCCATACATTCCATAGTTAGAAGAAAGTGTAGCTGCTAATGCAAACCTGAGAATGAAAATGTTCTCTCCCTGATGTTGCAGGTGGTAAGGAAGTATGTCAGGAGTATTAGGCCAGAAATTCGGGCGGAAGTAATTTCGGGACGGGCCGTGAACCAACTCTTTCATGTAATCCGTTAACTCTGCTTTGCTTACGCGCCAAGTAAAGTATGTGTATGATTGTGTGAACCCTGATTTCGCAAGCGAGTTCATAATCTTCGGGCGTGTAAACGCTTCCGACAAGAAAATAATATCAGGATGAAGTTTATGCGTTTCCGCGATGGCCCACTCCCAGAAAGGAGTTGGCTTAGTATGCGGATTATCGACACGGAAGACTTTTATACCGTTATCAACCCAAAATAGAATTACAGACAACAACTCATTCCACAACGCTTGCCAATGCTCGCATTCAAAATTGAATGGGTAAATATCCTGATACTTTTTTGGGGGATTCTCAGCGTATTGAATAGAACCATCAGGGCGCTGTTTAAACCATTCGGGATGCTCTATTACATATGGATGATCAGGTGCACATTGATACGCCAGGTCAAGTGCAATATCGATATTGAGTTTTTTTGCTTCTGTTATCAGTTTTTTATAATCATCAAGGGTTCCAAGTTCCGGATGTACTGCTTTGTGACCCCCTTCATCACTTCCGATGGCCCAGGGTGAACCGACTTCGCCATCCTGTGCACGAACGCTATTGTTTTTTCCCTTTCGATTCAACTTCCCGATCGGGTGAACCGGTGGAAGATACAGTACGTCAAACCCCATGGAAGCAACACGAGGTAATAGTTTTATCACATCCTGAAAAGTTCCGTGCTTTCCATCCAATGAAGCTGATCGGGGAAACAATTCATACCAGCTGCTAAATAATGCTTTTTGAAACTCAACGTTGACTTTAAATTCCTGCGAGAATCGTGTTACAAATTCCCTTACCGGATTTTCATGAACAATTTGTCCAAATTCCCTACCCATAATGAATTGAACATTTTCCTGGTAGGAAGTTTTATTCTCAAACTTATCAGCAAGCCTTAGTAATTCTTTGTTTGAGTCAGCAGCAATCTTTTTCAGAAACGCTGCTCCTTCACTTAATTCAAGCGAAACATCAATTTTAGCAGAAGCCTTCTTTTTGAATCCATCATACCACGTTTCGAAATGATCAACCCACGCCTGAACGGTAAAAACATAAGGGGTTTTCTCCATAACAACAAATGAAGCAACCCATGAATCATTTTCTGCCTGCTCCATCTCAACAGAACGCCACTCCCGATCTTGTTCTTTCCTATAAAGAACTTCGGCCCGAATATGATCATGGCCATCAGTTAAAATATCAGCCGAGACATCTACCCTTTCTCCTACTGTTCGCTTCGCTGGATAGCGGCCCCCATCAACCTGGGGTTGAATGTTCTCTATAATTACCCGTGACTGGCCGTTGATTTCAACTTTCATGAAAAGATTATTCCTTGACTTTAAAAATAAATGAACTGTACGGCTTGAGGTTTAACTCAAATGAAAAATCGGGCTGCACGCCTACTTCAACTTCTCTCCACAGCAAATCTCTCGCGATATAAACACCGTCCTTTTTCAAACCTACTTTCTCCGCAACATCGTCAGGAATCTTAACCTTGATAGTCTTTCCAACCTCATTAAATCCGGTAACGATTACCAGCTTATCTTCACCTGCATACCTGACGAATGCATGGACATCTTCTCCAA
>DASTYM010000275.1:0-6193 GCA_035764995.1 Cyclobacteriaceae bacterium
AAAATGGTATAGAAGAATACAGTGGATCATCATCCGTACCGTAAGCGAACTTATCGGTGTTCCAGTTTACATAGCCGCGCCCTCGTTTGTCAAGCGGACCGGTTTTTTCACCCAATCCAATAAATCGTTCGCCTTCCTGAAGTTTTTTATAAGTTGATACCTGTTCGCCATTCCACCATGTTCCGAAAGAAGGATCATCTTCATTCATAATTTTCCCTGAAGCATTTTTGAAGGCGATATGAAAAGGTTGTTTTGAGATGACAACTTCCAGCAGACTGGTTTTAAGATTGATTGAGACTGATGATTCCCTAACCTCGATTGGCAATTGGGTTGCCGAAGCAACTACTGCATAGGAGAAATCAGAAAAGGATTCTTGTTGTGTGATGTGAACTCTGACAATACTGTTCGAGTAGAATTCAATTTTAAAGAAAGTGTGATCCGTCTTCCCGGATATACCGGTTTCAATTTTTTTCCAATCCTGGAGATTACCAGAACCCTGACTTATCTTGGGTGATCTGAAATGCATGTTGTTTTGTAAACTTAGTTTTACTTAAAAGTAAATGTAAGATACGTAACATGCTCCTTGATGTAAAATCAGGGAAATAAAGTTGAAACTTAGAACCAGGAACTTGGAATTTGAGATTTGGAATTTGGACCTTACTCCTAATGCCTGATGACTAATCCCTGATGACTAATGCCTAATGACCAATGACTAATGACTAATAACTAATGTCCAAGTCCTGCATTACTTCACCTTCAACGAAGAAGGCCGCACAATCAACTTGGTTTTCAAGATCTTGGTCTCGGGCGCGATCTCAGTATCATCTTTTTCTTTCATCTCAATGTGTCTTATCAAAAGGCGTGCAGCTTCCTGACCCATTTCAAATCCAGGTTGATCGACTGTAGTTAGCGGAGGGTCCATCATAGAACTGAAGAGCCAGTTACTGAAGCCTACGACCGCTACATCTTTTGGAATTTTTAAACCTTTTTCTTTGATGGCCATCATGGAGCCCATTGCTGCAGGGTCGTTGCTGGCGAAAATTGCATCGGGTGGCGTTTTCAATCGAAGTAACTTTTCGGTCGAAGCTTTTCCTTCTTCGATTGATCCTTTCGGACAAGCCACGATGAGGTCCTTATTAACAGCGATCTTATGTTGCTTCAAGGCAGCAAGGTATCCTTCTAACCGTTGAGCGCTGATGGCCAGGTTAGGGGGGCCCTCCAGGTGGGCGATTCTTTTATATCCTTGTTCAATTAAATGAAGAGTAGCTTCTTTAGCTCCTTCGAAATCGTCAACCAATACTTTGCTCAATTGCGGATTATCATAAACTCGGTCGAAAAATATAATCGGTACGCCTTTCGAGAGAATTGATTCGATGTGGTCGTAGGTAGTTGTTTCACGGGAAATAGACATCAGCATTCCATCAACACGGCTGTTGAACAGGGCTTTGATGTCAGTTTTTTCCCGTTGAAGCGATTCGTTTGATTGGGCAAGGATCACATTGTAGCCTGCACTGTAGGCAACGTCTTCAATCCCGCTGATCACAGTGGAGAAAAAGAAGTGCACGATTTCAGGAATGATAACTCCGATAGTATTGGTCTTGCTTTGACGCAAGTTCAGCGCAACAATGTTAGGCTGATAGTTAAGCTTTTCTGCTAATGCATTGACAGCCTTTTTGGTATCAGGGCTGATATCAGGGTGATCTTTTAAAGCTCTTGAAACGGTAGAGGGGGAAATGCCGAGCTCACGGGCAATGTCTTTGATTGTTACTTGCACATACTTCATACCGCAAATAAACAAATATCTTCGCAACTTGTTTCGCAAACGGTTGAAATGATTTAAAAACTCGTTTTTTTTTGCCTAACCCATCTATCGGTAGCGGAGTGAAACCGGTACCCTTAATGGCGTTTTGCCATGGATTTAAATTTCGTACCGGTTAAGCAGGTAAATATTTCAATTTTTTATATCTCGCGTACCGAAAGAAGTTCATAGAGAAATGAAGGCATGCATTTTTGATTTAGATGGAGTAATTGTCGATACCGCCAAGTATCATTACCTGGCCTGGAAAAGGTTAGCGGCTGAACTGGGCATCGATTTAACCGAAGAGGTGAACGAGCGACTGAAAGGGGTAAGCCGAATGGAGTCGTTGGACATAATTCTTAACCTTAAGGGGTTAACCATGAGCACTCGGGAAAAAGAAGAACTCGCAGATAAGAAAAATGCATGGTTCGTTGAATACATCAATGCGATGAAACCCGATGAGATTTTTGAAGGTGCGAAAGAGTTAATCCAGCGAATTCGTGATCATAAAATTAAAATTGGCCTGGCGAGCAGCAGCAAAAATGCGAAAGCTGTTTTGAAGTTATTGGGAATTCAATCTCTGTTTGATGTAGTAATCGATGGTACAATGATTCAGCATACCAAACCACACCCTGAAATTTTCCTAAAAGCTTCGTCAGCATTGGGATTGACACCTGATGAATGCATTGTTATTGAAGATGCTGAAGCCGGAATAGAATCAGCCGTCAGGGCTGGGATGAAATGTGTTGGGATAGGTTCAGCAAAACAACTCCACAAAGCAAACCTTGTGGTCCCGTCCATCAGCGAGCTTAAATTTGATAAATTGAATAATCTTTAAACCTGGGCTGAACATGAAAGAATATCTCAAGCATCATCCATGGCAAATCATTGAAGAAGGATTTGACCCTCATGTCAATAAAATATCAGAAAGCGTATTCAGTATCGGGAACGGCCGCATGGGACAGCGCGCGAACTTCGAAGAGGAGTACAATGGCGAAACCCTTCAGGGTACATATGTAGCTGGCGTATACTATCCAGATAAAACAAGAGTGGGATGGTGGAAGAATGGTTACCCGGAATATTTCGCGAAAGTCTTAAACGCTCCAAGCTGGATCGGTATCCATATATCGATCGACAATCAGAAACTGGACCTGTCGAAATGTAAAGTTGAAGACTTTCGCAGGGTGTTGGATATGAAGCAGGGTTTATTGACCAGGTCTTTTACAGCAACACTTCCAGATGGAAAGAAAGTTAAAGTTGACGCAAAGCGCTTCTGCAGTATGGCTGATGGAGAGATAGGGGCGATCCGCTATGCCATTACCCCGTTGAACTTTTCATCAAAGGCAATTTTCTCCATTTCGATTGATGCAGATGTTGTGAATAAAGACTCCAACTACGATGAAAAATTTTGGGAAGAGGTGAGCAGGTTTGTGGAAGAAGGAGGCGCTATGATTACAGCGCAAACGAAGAAAACCAAATTCCATGTCTGCACTGGCATGCGCTATATAATAATAGAGTCTGGTAAAGAGATTAAAGGCCGCATTAACCTGGAAGAGCGTGATAAGTATGCCGGCAATATTTTGCAGTTGGATTTGAATGAAGGAAAGGAATTGGTTGTCTATAAATATGCTGCGGTACTTTCATCCGAGAACCATCCTAAAGAAAAGCTGGCAGCGAACTGCAAGGAGGTTTTGAACAGGGCAGTCCTTCAGGGATTTGACGGAATTCTGAATAAACACATCAAGGTGTGGGAGAAAAAGTGGGAGGAATGTGATATCACCATTGATGGAGACATTGCTGCGCAGCAGGGAATACGCTTTAATATTTTTCAACTTACACAAACCTATACAGGCGAAGACGAACGATTGAACATTGGTCCTAAAGGATTCACAGGTGAAAAGTATGGTGGCAGTACCTACTGGGATACGGAAGCATACTGTATTCCATTCTATCTCGGTACAGCAAACCCGCGCGTTGCCAGAAATTTATTAGTCTACCGACACAAACAGTTGAGCAGGGCCATTGAGAATGCAGGCAAACTTGGATTTACAGATGGAGCTGCACTCTATCCGATGGTTACTATGAACGGAGAAGAGTGTCATAACGAATGGGAAATCACGTTTGAAGAAATCCATCGCAACGGAGCCATTGCATATGCTATCCATGATTACATCCGGTATACAGGTGATGAAGATTATCTCGTAACCCATGGACTGGAAGTGCTGGTGGGTATTTCGC
Organism: Cyclobacteriaceae bacterium; assembly: GCA_035764995.1. Classification (GTDB taxonomy): domain Bacteria; phylum Bacteroidota; class Bacteroidia; order Cytophagales; family Cyclobacteriaceae; genus UBA2336. The sequence continues at coordinate 4,037 of DASTYM010000275.1, forward strand.
GCTTCTGGGCTCAGCGCGTAAACTTCTCTGACGATAAGAAGAAGTATGTAATGTTGGGTGTTACCGGGCCGAACGAATATGAGAACAATGTAAATAACAACTGGTACACAAATTACATTGCCAGGTGGACACTTCAGTACACACTCGATGCAGCGAAGAAAGTAAAAGCTTCAAAGCCGCAGGAGCACGCACGATTACAAAAACTTCTCTCGCTGGAAGAAAAAGAACTGAAGCAGTGGGAGGCCATCACAAGCAACATGTACCTGCCGGAGGATTTAAACCGTAACGTGTTTTTACAGCAGGATGGTTTTCTGGACAAACAATTGATGAAAGTAGAGGAGTTGCGGAAAGAGGACAGACCTTTAAATCAGAAATGGTCATGGGACAGAATCCTGCGCTCGTGTTTCATCAAGCAGGCTGATGTGCTCCAGGGTCTTTACTTTTTTGAGGAAAACTTTGATACTGAAACGATCCGAAGGAACTTTGACTTCTATGAGCCGATGACCGTTCATGAGTCATCGCTCTCGCCTTGCGTTCACGTTATACTGGCTTCGAAGCTCGGATACGAGGAAAAAGCGTACGAGTTATACCTGCGAACCGCCCGTCTCGATCTTGACGACTATAATAATGACACCGAAGATGGATGTCACATCACCAGCATGGCAGGAACGTGGATGAGTATCGTGAAAGGGTTTGGCGGAATGAAAATTGTGAACAACGAATTGCATTTTACCCCCTTTATTCCGAAGCAGTGGAAGTCGTATTCATTCCGGATTGAGTTTAGAAAACGAGTTTTGAAAATTGAAGTTTCGAAAGAAAGTGTGAAGGCAAAACTTGAGTCAGGTGAATCGCTAAAAATTTATGTTTCTGGTAAATTGATCGACCTCACATCTGCGTGATAATTTATGTAATTGAACGCAAGTTCTTGCAATCGTTTGCGGTAACGTTTTCTTAATTTTATCACAATATAATCGCTTCAAATTCTTGTCTTTTCGCAGATTCTGTTGCAAATTCAGCATGAATTAATACTTGTAAGTTTTATGACGCGAGCAAGTATTCGTTCTTAAAAAGTAAAAACTACTACCTTAAACACAACCTTATGACAAATTTTTATCTGTATGTACGCAGGTATTCGTTAGTAGTTCTGTTGATGTTGTCAAGCATGATTGCTTGGTCACAAAGCCGAACTGTAACCGGGAAAGTAACATCATCAGATGATGGTAGCGCTCTTCCTGGTGTTAACATTTTAGTAAAGGGAACCGGTACGGGAACTGCAACCGATGCCAACGGTAACTTTTCAATTTCAGCCAGTGACACCGATGTCCTGGTTTTTTCATTTGTGGGTTTTGCAACCCAGGAGATTACAGTAGGAGCACAAAGTTCAATTAGTGTATCCCTTGCATCTGATGTTACAGCACTTTCTGAAGTTGTTGTAATTGGATATGGTACTGTAAGAGTGAAGGATGCGACAGGTGCCGTAGCAGCAGTAAGTGCGGAAGACTTCAACGGAGGTTTGATTTCTTCTCCTGAGCAATTGATTCAAGGTAAGACTGCTGGTGTTCAGATCACCAATACAAGCGGTGAACCCGGAGGTGCAGTTAATATTAGAATCAGAGGAACGACTTCGATTCGTTCAAACAACAATCCATTGTTTGTGGTTGATGGAGTTCCATTGAGTGGTGGTACTCAACCAGCAGCGGGTGATATTGGTTTCGGATCTCAACAGGATGCAAACCCATTGAACTTTTTGAACCCAAATGATATTGAAAGCATGAGTATTTTAAAAGATGCTTCTGCAACAGCAATCTACGGTTCTCGTGGTGCGAATGGAGTGGTTATGATTACTACCAAAAATGGTAAAGGAGGCGGTAAGGGCATGTTTGACTTCTCATCAAGTGTCAGCATCTCTTCTCCTGCAAATGAATATGACTTACTGAACGCAGAAGAATTTCTTGCAGGTGTTACGCAATTCGGTGGAGATGCTGCAGCCGTAGACGCTGGAGCAAATACAGATTGGCAGGATTATATTACCAGAACATCTGTTTCGAACACGCAAAACCTTTCTTATTCAAAAGGCTTCACTGGTGGATCAGTGAGGGCATCCTTCGCTTACGACAATCAACAAGGCATTTTGGAGAATTCATGGATGAAGAGAAT
>DASTYM010000276.1:0-11328 GCA_035764995.1 Cyclobacteriaceae bacterium
TCTTTGTCCACTGCTTATTTTTGGGTACGGGCCGTTTCCTGAACTTGGAATTGAAGGTTCTGCAGTGGCTACAAATATCGGCCGCGGTACAGGTGTGCTGATTCAATTATGGACGCTTTTTAAGGGCGGTAAGCACATTCAGGCAAAGCTCTCGCAACTCTATTGGGATGCAAAGACCATATTCCATATTGTAAATACATCCTTAGGCGGAGTAGGGCAGATGATTGTTGCCATGACCTCCTGGATTTTTCTCATGCGCATCTTGGCGGACGTTGGAAGCGAAGCGGTTGCCGGCTCTACGATTGCGCTTCGCATCATGATGTTTACATTGATGCCTGCCTGGGGGATGTCGAATGCTGCAGCAACACTCGTAGGTCAAAACCTCGGAGCTGGTCAACCTGATCGGGCTGAGTCTTCGGTCTGGAAGATAGGTGTTTACAACATGATTTTTTTGAGTGCCGTATCGGTGTGCTATTTTATCTTCAATGAATCACTCGTTGGAATTTTTACGGATGATCCAACGGTTGTTGCAATTGGATCCGAGTGGCTGCAGATACTATCGTATTCATTTATTGTGTATGGATGGTGGATGGTATCCGGTAACGCATTCAACGGAGCTGGTGATACCAAAACGCCCACCAAGATCAATCTCGTATTCTTTTGGTTCATTCAAATTCCACTTTCTTACTTTCTTGCCATCACCATGGAATGGCAACACTCGGGGGTATTTTGGGGGGTGTTTATTTCTGAGACGTCAGTAGGATTATTTACACTGTGGCTTTTTTCACGTGGCGGATGGAAAACTGTTAAGGTTTAACTGGAAACATACCCTTCGTGTTTTAGGCCGCAAAAAGAAATCGCTCCGACAAACTAACCGGAGCGACTTGCAATAGCGAAAGTCCAAAAGGAGTATTGCGAAAAGTTGGAAGATAGATTTTTATAAGCTTGAGTGTTTTCCGGGATCAATTCGTTATCGGAAGCTCTCGCCCTTCTTTTCAGGAATTTCAATTTCCTGTTTCTCGAGTCTTTTGCGAAGCTGATCTTCCTTTTGCTTGTCAAGTTTTTTCCGAAGCTTAAGAATTTGCCTCTGATGTGCAGTTCCGGGTTTCGGGCAATCCCACTCATTCACATCAATGAATTTCGCTTCCTGCTCGTTCGCCTTTTTTAATTTCTTAACATCTGCTTCTTTGTTTCGTGCCAGAGCCCGCTCTTCCATGAGATGTTTGTAATACTTCATCCGGTGGGCCGACATTCTTTTGAGTCGGACCGAGTTAGGGGGTGGACATGAGTATTCCGACCGGCACGCAGTAAAAACTACCAAAATCAGTATGACTCGGATGAGGGACATAGCTCCCAATTTACACTTTATAAACTTAAGTATAAGTATCTAACGTTCAGAATGTCAAGTTTGTATGGTTGGGATCGAAACTTTGATTTTAACCGAAAAACAAGCCTTTTGAGCGATCCCCCATGAATTGAGATGATGCTTAGCCAGCTTCATTTTGTATTTTTAGTTGATAAACCTGATTCTTATTCCTATGCGATACCGGAACTTTGCAATTGTTTTATTGTGCATTTTAGCATCGGCTAGTTACAGCCAAAGTGCATGGAAGGAGATTTTTAATGGCAAAGATCTGACCGGCTGGAAACAGCTGGGTGGAACTGCTAAGTATTTAGTGGATAAAGGAATACTGGTTGGTGAAGCAGTGCCCAACTCACCAAACTCTTTTCTGGTAACCGAACAAGACTACAGCGATTTTATATTAGAATTTGATATCTATCTGGATACCGAGATTAACAGTGGTGTTCAAATTCGAAGCCATAGCCGCAAAGATTTTCAGAATGGACGCGTGCATGGATATCAGGTAGAAGTTGATCCATCAAGTCGTGCATTCAGCGGTGGAATTTATGACGAAGCAAACAGGCTCTGGCTTTATCCAATTTCAAGAAACCCGTCTGCATCGAAAGCGTATCGTCAGGCGCAATGGAACACCTATCACATCGAAGCAATCGGAAATGAGATCAATACGTGGATTAATGGAGTTCATTGCGCGCGTTTAGTCGATGACTTAACTCCGTCTGGTTTTATCGGGCTGCAGGTGCATTCCATTGGAGATGATAAATTGAAAGGAGCTAAAATTAAATGGCGCAACATTAGAATACTCACCGGTAATTTCGAAGGGGCAACCTGGAAACGGAATCCGGAAGTACCTGAGGTCAGTTTCCTCGTGAATCAACTTACAGAATTGGAAAAAAGAAAAGGCTGGAGATTGTTGTGGGATGGAAAAACATCAACAGGCTGGCGGAGTGCCCGGTCAGAAAAATTCCCGTCAAGCGGATGGAGCATGAATGACGGAGCCCTGACGGTTCAGGCAACGACAGGGGGAGAGTCTTCCGGGCCAGGGGATATCATAACCACCGAGCAGTTTGCAGATTTTGAACTTGAACTTGAGTTCAGAATCACATCAGGAGCTAATAGCGGGATTAAATACTTTGTTGATCCCGATTTGAATAAGAGTGTGGGCTCAGCCATTGGGTGTGAATTTCAGATCTTGGATGATGAAAAACATCCCGATGCAAAACTAGGAGTGATGGGCAACCGAACCATTGGATCCCTCTACGATTTGATTGCTGCCGAGAATATTTCTGTTCCCGGAAGAGCCAAACAGTTTAAGGGCATCGGACAATGGAACCAGGCTCGTATTGTATCGAAAAATGGAAAAGTTGAGCATTGGTTGAATAATGAAAAAGTTGTGGAATATGATCGCTTCTCACAAATGTTTAAAGCGTTGGTTAACTACAGCAAGTATCAAAAGTGGGAGAACTTTGGACGTTGGTCTCAGGGACACATTCTGTTGCAGGATCACGGTAATGAGGTAAGCTTTCGCAATATCAAAATCAGAGAACTCTAAAATCGCTATCATGGAATCAAGAAGATCGTTTATCAAAAAAAGTGTTCTTACTGTTGGCGGACTTGCACTCGGACTTTCAGCTAAAAGTTATTCCCGAATTGTTGGTGCCAATGATCGCATTCATGTTGCATTTGTTGGCTGTGGCAGGAGGGTAGGTGCATATTATCAAACTTTGAAAGCTTCCGTGAATAATGTACAGCTTGCATACATCTGTGATGTCAAGAGAAGCCAGCGGGAAAAAGTAGCAGGAGAACTCTCCACGTTAACGTACAAACCCGTGTTGGAGGAAGACATTCGAAAAGTGCTCAATGATAAAGAGGTGAACGCAATTTTCAATGCAACACCCGATCATTGGCATGCACCTGCAACATGGATGGCGATGGAGGCAGGTAAGCATGTATATCTTGAAAAACCCGCAACGCATAATCCAAGGGAAGGTGAGATTCTTCTTCAACTGCATAAGAAATACAACAAGATTATCCAGGTTGGTACGCAACAGCGATCCTCCGATCATACCATTGAAATTATAGCTGAAATTCATAAAGGAACTATTGGCAATCCATACAAAGCGCTGGCATTCTATACGAATCAAAGAGGACGTGTACCCAATCCCGTGAAGGCCAATGTTCCGGAAGGTTTGAACTGGGATTTGTTTCAAGGACCAGCTACCCGGGAAGAATACAGACACGATACATGGGACTACAACTGGCACTGGTATGGATGGAAGTGGGGCACTGCTGAAACGGGCAACAACGCAACGCATGAGTTGGATGTGGCACGTTGGGCCCTGCAGGTTGATTATCCTGAACGAGTTTATGTGGAAGCATCAAAGCAACATTTCGCAGATGACGGCTGGGAAATGTACGACACGATGTATGCAAGTTTCTTCTTCCCGAAAAACAAAACCATTCACTGGGATGGTAAAAGCAGAAACGGAATTAATACCTATGGAGCAGGAAGGGGAACGATCATCTATGGAACAGAGGGCTCAGTATTTGTTGATCGCGAACGTTACAAACTATTTGATCGCGAAGGCAAACTTATCAGGGAAAAAACTGCTGGTGGAAGTGAAGCCGGCAACACCTTAGGCGGTGGTGGCGACATGACCGATTTCCATATCATTAATTTCTATGATGCAATTCGTGGTAAGGCACAAGTAAAAGCACCGCTAATAGAAGGAGTGAAGAGCACGTTGCTGTGTCATCTGGCCAACATGAGTTATAGAACAAATAAAACATTCATACTGGATCCTGTTACGGGGCAAACTAAAGATGCTGAAATTAAAAAACTTTGGAGCAGAGATTATGAAAAAGGCTGGGAACCGAAAGTTTAAATAATATCGGCAACACTATGTTAGTTGGCTTCGGTTAGGGGCAAGACCCTGCATACTTGTTTCAAATGAAACAATTTTTTATGCCACCGTACCAAAAAAGCAGACTCTGAGGTCAGATTAGCTCGATGAGCTGCATTGCACAGCGTTCAGTCGACCTGAACCCTTAAACCTTGACAGATTAAGTTCATTTCTTACATGGCCAATGAAGGGGGTTAGAATGTCATTTTTACGGTACGTATTCCGAATACTTTTGCTTGGAAAACCATAACCCCGTTCTACATGTTCAAAAGACTTTTACTTGCTTTGGTACTGATCACTGCATCATTATCCCTCACTCAGGCACAACAAATTCACATCGGTGCTACTACTACCGTAACAGCTAATATGTTATTGGATGAAGGCTTAAATGGTGATCCTCGTTACGACAATCAATACACCATTAACGTTGCTCCTATAGGATTCAATTTTGGCGTTGATATTGGTAAAAAGTTTGGTTTGCAACTTGAAACCATCTTGGCAAACCAGAATCAGATCGTTGAAATTGTGGACGCTGCTAAAAAATCAATTGGAGAGCGCAAGCTTGACATGTCGTATTTACAACTTCCCCTGATGATGAAATTCATGGGTGGCGGTGACGGAGGAGCCCGTGCTAATTTTAATTTTGGGCCACAACTTTCAGTTTTGTTAGATGCAGTTGAGTCAGTCCAGCATGATGGAGGGACCCTTGTTATTCCTGATGATCCAAACTGGGAACTCCCTGAAGGTGCTACCGATAATGGTGACGGCACCTATACAACTCCAGCTGTTCCTTCAACCGATGTTTATACGAAGGCCGCTGGAGATTTCGCAAATACTCAATTTTCTATTGCAGCTGCTTTCGGACTGGATATCGATTTATCGAAGCATCTTTTTCTGGCGACTCAGGTTCGTATGAATTACAGTATTACTGACATGCGCAATAAAGATGTATTTGATAAGGTGGCTAATGGATCCGTGCAGGATGTTATTAGCTCGAGTGCTAACGTGGCAGTAGGTATACAACTGGGCTTGCATTACGTTTTTGGTAGCACTCGTAAGTTTAAAAACAAGTAACTCAAAAATCCCTGCCGAGGCCACTCTGCAGGGCTTTGAAATATTTCTTCTTGTTGAAACTATACAAGTACGGTGCTTTGTGTGCTCCGCCTGAGTATTGCTTTTCTTTCCGATCTAGTATTCCGTAAGAAAGCATTTTGCGATTAAAGTTTGCGCGATCCAGCTTCCGGCCAAGAATGGTTTCATAAATCGATTGAAGACTTTTCATGGTAAACTCTTTGGGAAGTAGATTATAACCGATAGGCTGGTTGTTAATCTTCAAGCGCAACTCTTCAAGAGCTTTACTAATAATTTGGTTATGGTCCATTAACAGTTCTGGCAACTTATCCAGATCATGCCATGAACTGGCGGTTGAAATCTCCCCGGGATGCTGTGGGTTCACTTTGGCAAATTCAACAAGAGCATAGTACCCAACGCTTACAAAGCGTTGCAATGCCCAGTTGTCCTTATCGTAATTCTTGTTCAACCCTTGCAGAAATTTTACCAGGATTTGATTGTTTGCTCTTTCAGGCTGACCAAACGTATAAAATTGTTGAAGATAGATAGCGCTTAAACCTGTGCGTTCTTTCAGAATTCGTGAAGCCGCTTCATCAATGTGTTCAGTTTTATTAACAAAGCCTCCTGGCAGCATCCACATATTTTTATAAATGGATTGCAGCAAGAGAACCTTCAATTGACCTTCATGGAACCCGAAAATGACGTTATCAATGGAAATTCCCTGCAGGGTGAATTCATGCCCGTGTTTGAGAAAATGCTCAAGAGACTGTTTCATGATCGGTTAAGCTCAATAAGGCTGTAAAATACACAAGAATTTGGTTGGACCGGAGCCATTTGGTTTTTCAAAGCAATATACTATTATTGTGTCATAATGACTCAATAAGAATCTAAACCATTTATCTATGACTGCCAAACACAATCGTTTCATGCTCGTCTGCATACTGGCCTGCACATTCGGTCTAACGCATGCTCAACAGAATCTTCCACAGTTAGGAAAAAATACTGTTCAGGAAGTTGTTTCTGCTATGACCCTGGAGGAGAAAGTAAATCTGCTTGTGGGTGGAGGAATGAATATCCCGGGAGATGCAAGACTGGGGGTTGCCTCACCCACGGATGCACAAAAGAGAGTGCCAGGTGCTGCCGGTACGATTGTAGGTGTTCCTCGTCTTGGAATTCCTTCCTTGGTTGTTTGTGATGGACCTGCAGGAATTCATCCATTCAACACTGGCAAATCCAGAGTTTATTATGCAACAGCCTGGCCAAGCGGAACATTGTTGGCCTCTTCATGGGACACAACGCTTGTTAAAAAGGTAGGCACAGCGCTAGGTAAAGAAGCTAAAGAGTTTGGTGTTGATATTGTGCTTGCACCAGGAATGAACATTCATCGCAATCCCCTTGGAGGAAGAAATTTTGAGTACTACTCAGAAGACCCCGTAATCACCGGAAACATCGCAGCTGCTATGATCAATGGAATTCAAAGTAATGGTGTAGGTGTTTCTGCGAAGCATTTTTTTGCTAACAATCAGGAAACCAGTCGTCATACAACGAATGTGATCGCCAGTGAAAGAACGCTGCGCGAAATCTACTTGAGAGGCTGGGAGATTATGGTGAAACAATCGAACCCCTGGACAGTTATGAGTTCGTATAATTTGGTTAACGGACCAAACACTGCACATAACGCGGAACTCCTTACGACTATCCTTCGCAGGGAATGGGGATACAAGGGTTTTGTGATGTCAGATTGGTTTGGCGGAAGAGATGCAATCGCCATGATGAAAGCGGGAAATAATTTAATCATGCCCGGGTTTCTTCCGCAAAAGCAAGCAATTCTTGATGCAGTAAAGTCTGGCAAGTTAGATGTAAATGTGCTCGATCAAAATGTTGCTGGAATACTTACTATCATGTTGCTTTCTCCTTCCTATAAAGGCTACAAATTTTCTGAAAGTCCTGATTTAAGGAAAAATGCGCAACTCTCAAGAGAAGCTGCAGCAGAAAGCATGGTGCTGTTGAAAAATAATAATGCATTACCAATCGCTTTAGGAAGTTCGCTTGCCCTATTCGGAAACAGTGGTTATGAACTGATAGCCGGTGGCACGGGTAGCGGTGATGTTACAAAATTGTACACTGTATCATTAGCCGAAGGACTTTTCCGTGCCGGAATTGTTTCGAACCCCCAACTGTACCAGGCCTATACGCAATACCTCGATTCTGAAAATGCAAAACATCCTAAGAAAACCATGATGGAAGAGATGATGAATCCAACACCCCCAATCCTGGAGTACTCAGTAAGCAATGATCTGATTGCCAAGGTTGCCACACAAGCTGATCACGCGATCATCAGCATCGGAAGAAATGCAGGTGAAGGCACTGATCGAAAAGTAGAAGGCAATTATTATCTCAGCAAAAGCGAAAAGGCATTCGTTAAGAACGTTGCAGACGCCTTTCATGCGAAGAATAAAAAGGTAATTGCGGTGTTGAATATTGCTGGTCCGATTGATGTAACGCAATGGAGAGATCAGGTGGATGCAATTCTGTTAGCATGGTTACCAGGGCTAGAAGGTGGAAATGCCATAACTGATGTGCTGACCGGTAAAGTAAACCCTTCGGGAAAATTGGCTACTACTTTTCCTGCGATATACACAGATGATCCTACGTCCAAGAATTTTCCTGGCAAAGAATTCAAAGACAGGCCTTCTATAGAAGTGATGGGAATGCCCCAATTTGATGTTGAAGTTACACACGAAGAAGGAGTGTATGTTGGGTATCGCTACTACAGCACCTTTGGAGTAAAGCCTGCATATGAATTTGGTTATGGTTTGTCGTACACAGATTTTACGTACAGCGACTTGAAGTTGAGCTCGGCTACCTTTACTGATAAGCTCACGGCAACAGTAACAATAACAAATTCAGGTAAAACTGCAGGCAAAGAAGTAGTTCAACTGTACATCGGAGCGCCCACTACCAAACTTGATAAGCCAACAGCTGAGTTGAAAGCTTTCTCGAAGACAAGTCTGCTTAAACCAGGTGAGTCACAAACGCTGACGTTTATCATTACACCTCGTGATCTTGCATCGTATCAAACCAACATCAATTCATGGGTTGCTGATGCCGGTTCTTATACAGTGAAGATTGGTACTTCCCAAACAGCAAGGCAATCCGCAACCTTTAGACTAACTAAAGATGTTATGGTCGAAAAGACTAATAAAGTATTGGTTCCGAAAGTGCCTATCAATGAGTTGAAACCAGTTCAGAAAAAATAAGTACTTCAAGCATTACTTGATTACAAACGTTTGGATTGCGTGGGGTAAAACCTGTGCATCCAACGTTTGCGTTCCAACATAAACCTGATACTTGATTTCTGCATCGCTTTGGTTCATCACGACAATAGCCAGGGAGCCATCTTCATTCAGAAACGAGGTGCTTAACAGCTGGCTTCTGCTACTAACCGCACTCACACGCCTTGCATTCGGGCGAACGAATTTCGAAAAATGCCCGATGTAATAGTAAGAAGGAGTGTAGATCAATTCGCCTGTTGTTAAATCTGCATGAATGGGAGCAAAGCAGAAATTCTTAACGTGATTAGGTCCACCGGTTTCATCCAATAAAATATTCCAGTCGGTCCAACCCACGGTGCCCTGGTTGAAATCATTGATCATGGAACGGCCATACTTTTCTGCATTTGGCCAATTCTGATACTTCTTGGCATCAAAGCTATCAGCACACCCTTCGGTAAATAATAAATTCTTGTCAGGAAAAGATTCGCTCACGTTGTCAAGATTGGTATACATGGGTTCTCCACCAGCCCAGGTTTCGTACCAATGGAAACCAAGTCCCCAGGCATATTTGGATGCTTCCGGATCAGAAAAGATTGTATTGGCGCGGTGGTTGAGTAAATCGCGATTGTGATCCCACACGACAATTTTTTTGTCACTCAGTCCCTCTTTCTCCATCGTAGGGCCTAAGTGCTTCTTGAGAAAATCGCGTTCTTCTTCAGCTGTGTAGATGCACGACTCCCATGTTTGCGTTGCCATGGGTTCGTTTTGAACGGTGATCCCCCAGATGGGTATACCTTCGGCTTCATACGCCTTGATAAACTTAGTGTAATACAACGCCCACGATTCATAATAATCGGGAAGAAGTTTTCCGCCTTTCAGCATATTATTGGTACTCTTCATGAAAGCGGGAGGGCTCCATGGACTTGCAAACAGCAAAAGTTTCCCGCCAGCACTTTGAATTGCACTTTTAATGAGCGGTAGCCGATACTGCTTATCATGATCGATGTTGAAGGACTTTAATTCTTTATCGCCTTCCGTAACGTAGGTGTAGCTGCTACTGCTGAAATCGCAACTGTGTATGTTTGTTCGCGCAAGCGTGTATCCAATGCCACTTTGTTGATCGTAGTAAGCCTCCAGTAATTTCTCCTGTTTTTCTGGCGATAATTTGGCAAATACTTCTGCGGAAGCGTCCGTAATTGCGCCCCCAATCCCAATAAAACTTTGAAAAGTCTTTTCAGGATTAACGAAAATTGAAATATTTCCTTCTAAAGGCTGTTGAGCGGGCGCAAACAAAGCAGTATCAGTCAATGTTAAACGTAAATCTGTTCCACTGGCCGTGGTATAGACCAATGCCGTCTTTCCTTCTGTGTTAAAGACAACTGTCGGTTTCACTGCTGACTGGTCAGTTGATGATTTATTGGATTCTCCGCAGCTTTGAATGAGGACTAAGCTTGCGACTGCAAGTGTGGCTTTGACTGGATTCATCATACTAAAATTTAGAATGACAAATTAGCCATTAAAAAATGAATTTCATCAAGCGAAGAACTTGTTACTGCACACTCTTCAACTTTACATCGCCAGTCACCGACTCGAGTCGAACACTTTTACCACCACCGTTAAGTTTGCCATTTAATTTACGGGCCAAGATTGGAATAAGTCCATCATATTTAGTATCAACAGTCAGGTTTGGGTTGCTGTAGACGCGGCCCATCACAGATTTCATTCGAACGTCTGCCTTCGATCCTGCGGGAATCACGACTTCAACGGTACCGCTTACCGACTCTGCCTCAATCGTACCCTTCATGTTTGTGATCGCTATGTTTCCTGAAATTGTTTTCAATTCAAGATCTGCTCCGGCAGGCAGGTAAACGGTATAATAAATTTCGGTGCAAACCCACTTGTGCGTTTCTTTATTCTGAATGTTATGTCGCCACGAACCTTCTCTTTCACAATTGCACCAGAAATTTTTCCCAACTACAGCCTCGTCAAGGTCTGCCAGGATGCTGATGTCCTGATCGCTGATAGTGCTATCCATCACATGAGCATGATTGAGCGTGCCGTCATTAATGGTTACCACAGCTTTCACATAAATTTCTTTTTTATCCCACGATTCAACAGTAATGCGCTCTGCAAACTTCAGATTCAGGTTTATTTGCTGCCCAGGCTTCCAGGGCAATTTCATTTCTTCAACGGCTTGTGCCTGAACGAGACAAGTCGCAATCAACAGCAAACCGATCGTTGTAAACGCTTTCATGGGTTAGAATTTTATTGGTTACCGGACAAGCACCTAAGGGTTACAAGTGAGCTGAAAAATCCATGTAAGCCCGGAAAGATTCGCTCATTCTTGGAATGGTGCACATGACAGCCAATTTGGTAGGTTGGTCGAAAAATCTAGCGATTTATGCCTGTTTTAGAGATAAATTAACCTGACTTAATTTAAAAACCCTATGCCTGAAACCCTCGTGGCCGCGATTGATCGCGCAGAAAAATTTGAAACTCCCTATGTTACATTTTGGATGGATGGGGAGTTCCTCTGCGTCCGGTATGCGGATGATCTTCACCTTTCGTTGGAGGTTGCGATTTTTGTAGTGGAATCAAGGATATTTTTTGCCAAGGGGCAAAGTTATCCTTTGCTGATTGATATGCGGGGCATTAAGTCCACGTCAAAAAAGGCTCGCCAGCACATGGCTACTGTTGGAGCGACCCTTGTAAAAGGAGC
>DASTYM010000277.1:0-14690 GCA_035764995.1 Cyclobacteriaceae bacterium
ATGCTGTCTCACACCATTGAACATTCTTTTCGATATCGCTTGGAAAGTGAGCATCGTTTTGCAGACTTAATAATTCATAGAAGTCTTTAAATGACTGCACCGCATATTTTTCGCTGGTGACCAGGAGTTGTGTTGATGTAATCTTTTGTGCTTGCACCAGCACTGGCAAGAGCAGGCATAACCAAAAGGCTTTCATAAGAATTTATTTACTCAGATATTTTTCCGGCAAAGTAAAGCCCAAGCTTTCGGCACACCAAAAAACATGCATGACGTAATAGCGCGAGCCATCATAAAAAATTTGAATACTATTGATTCCGCGATTGGTTATCGGGCCATCTTTCTTCTCTTTTGTTTCGTAGGTACTGAAAGCATGAATGATCGTACCAAAATCTTCTGCTTCACGATGAAGTTCACGTTCAAAGAAACCAGTAGCGATTCGTGAGTTGAACATTTGAACATATTCGTCAGGGGTAATAACCCGATAGATTAGTTTGCCTTCATCATTTTTTCTGGTTGGGATTAATCGAGCATCGGCAGTGAAAAGATTTTTAAATCGTTTCCAATCACGTGCCTTACCGGCCTCTCCGGAAATTACATCATACAATGCAGCGATAATGGCATCAACTGATTTCACATCGTTACTATAGTCGGTTTGGGCATGGCTTAAATTCGGAAGGAGAAGAATGAAAACTAAAATGATTTTTTTCATGGACGTAGGTTTGAAAACAAGATACTCAGAATATAGCACTTATCTCAAACGCGTTGCCAACAAATCTGATTAATCTGATAGACATGATTCAGTCCATGATACAATGAACTACGTCATCGCGGGTAGCACAGCCAAAGGGATGAGCGCGACCCGCGATTTTCTCCATCCCCTCTCTAGCACGATGGTTCGCTGATCACCCAATACGTCAACTGCTCTCTCAGTGTGAGAAGCTAATGTGAGTCATGGATAACATGTAAAAAGATCACGGATCGCGCTCAAATGCAATCGCACTTTCCGTCCGCGATGACGCGAACCAGGATATCCCTTTTGTCCGGGAACTCAAAACATTTTGGTTATTTCCAACGAAGAGAGAAATCCTCGCATATATAAAACAGAAATGGTTCTCAAAGGCCGTGCGCAGGCGGTTCTCCCTTTAGGGAGCGAGAGGGTAGTGCGGAAAGTAGCTGGCTCAGCTCTCCATCGCTCACCCTTTTATTCCCTAAAGGTCCACGCGCTTAGTCTGAACTTTGACTAATTCATAAAATTCAGCCTACACCCGCAGCACACCGCGGAATCCTCTTGCACCGAAATACGATTCAGCTCCATTGTGATAGACGAACACCCTACCATAACGAAAATCACCATTGATGGCTCCGCCAAGTTTCCTGATTGGCTCTGGAGTTTTCAACCAACTGGATGTTTTGGAATCAAAGTTTCCAAGTTTCTGGAGATCGAAATATTCCTTTTCTGTTAACACTTCAATGCCCATATCTGCCGCCATCTGTAATGCGCTGTTTTCGGGTTTATTTTCTTTCCGCGCCTCCAAAGCCTCGTGATCATAGCATATACTTCTGCGACCTTTCGGAGTTTCGGCCGAGCAATCACAAAAAATAAACTCGGTCGATTTCTTATCGTAACCAATTACATCCGGTTCACCACCCGTTCTCTCCATCTCAAAGAGAGACCATACTTTTTCCGGGCTCTTCTCAAGCTTTGAACGCACCTTTGACCACTCGATGCCTTTATGACGCTTCATATTTTTTTCAAAACGTTCCTGTAGGATGAGTAGTAGTTCAGTGGTTTGATCTGCTGATAATTTCTTTTTAACACTCTTAGTTTTACTCATCGTCTTAGTCATTAGTCATTAGTCGTTAGTCTTTAGTCTTTAGTCATTATGTGTGAGTAAGTCTCAATACTCAATGCTAAGGACTAAGGACTCAATACTAAAGACTTTATTCGTCCTCCAATCCCCTACCCTTCAAAATCTTTGGCGCATACTTGTCAATTCTTTCATCACGCGTTTTCGCTTGCTTTGCAGATGAAAAATAAAGAAGATACCCGCGTTGGCGACCAGGCGTTAATGCTTCGAATGCTTTTTTCAATGACGCGCTCTTGCTTAATCGCTTCTTAAATTCCTCTGGCATGGCAAACTCAGATGTTTTCTTCATCTGCACTTTCTCTCCCGACTTCTCAATTTTGATCGCTTCTTTAATATAGGATTTTAGTGTCGGCTCCATATCCGTGATCTGATCAAGATGCTTAAACCTGATCTGCCTTGCCGACTGCACATTAGGTGTTTGCTGAATCATAATTTTCTTAGGGTCCTTCAATAGTGCCCCTTTATGAAACAAGTAAGCACAATAGTCTTTAAATCCATGGATTAAAAGCACGTTACTGCCCTCGAGCGTGTAACATGGGCAGCCCCATTTCAATTCTTCTGTGAGTCCGCAGTCGAGGACAATTGTCCTGAGCATTTCATATTCATCTTTCCAAGGTGTGTCTTTTGCAAAGAACCAATCGACCTTGGGATTTGTATTTTTTGCTTTCATGCCTTATTGATTAACAGGAACCAATCTTCTTTCAGCAGGTCTAAAATACCACGATAGAATGGTGAGCGCAATTAATAACATTGGACCAAATAATTCAATAGCCTCACTTTCACTATATAAATGAGAAAATACCGCTCCTGTCATGTTAAAGAAAAATCCTGCATAAGCCCATTCTTTTAAAAGTGGAAACCTTGGAACAAGTACCGTAATCACACCCAACAACTTCCATACACCAAGGATGGTCAGGATATAGGCAGGGTAACCAATACGTGTCATCATATCTACTTCCTCCTGAACGTGCAAGAGTTGCACAATGCCGGTGGAAGTCATTCCTAATGCAAGCCAGAGTGTGGCAATCCAATAAATGATTTTATTTCTCTTTGTCATGGTAAGTTATTTTAAGTTACGAACAATTTCTTCCAATCGATTATGCGCCATATTGATACCCATTGCAAACGGTAACTTCAACAATTGATCCCGAAGCGATACAGATTTAAAAACCATGTGCATGGTGAGTTTGCTGGTCTCCTCCGTCAAACTTTCAAATTCCAGAAATTCAAGTTGAACACCGAAGGGGGTATTCTCCATTTCAAAGGTGCGCGTGATTTTCTGATTTGGAACAAATTCGTGAATGGTGCCGCTGAAACGATGTTTATTTCCGACTGGATCGGTTGTTTCAAATCTGAAACTGCCATGGTGTTTATTTTCGAGCTTGAGTACTTTTGTATTCATCCATTGCTCAACGATTTCGGCATCTTCGTAGGCTTTGAAAAGCAAGTCGACCGCCAGATCAAATTCGCGGGTAATAATCAACTCCTGTTTGCCGTCTTCGGCATGAATTTTCGTTTTTCGCTCCATGGTTTATTTTCTGGCTTTATGTTTTTTCATGATTGATTCGAGTTTATTGAACCGATCATCCCACATCGTACGAAAGGGTTCAATGAAGTCCGCTACTTCTTTCATTTTTTTTGCATTGAAGTGATAATAAACTTCCCGACCGCTTTGCTCCTGCTCGAGCAGTTCACATTCGGTAAGGATTTGTAAGTGCTTTGAAACTGTAGGCCGGGCTGTATCAAAGTTACCGGCAATAGCTCCGGCTGTCATGGATTGGGTGGCTACCAGCAACAGGATAGCCCGCCTGGTAGGATCGGCAATAGCCTGAAATACATCGCGTCTTAAATTCATTGTGTAGCTATTTGACTACAAATATAATGTAGCTATTTGACTACGCAATATTTATGTCACTTTTTTCAAAAAAAAATGCCCGGTGTATAACCGGGCATTAACTGAGAGAATTAACATACCGCAGAGATGCCTTTAATCTTTGCGCCTTTGAGTCTCTGCGGTTAAAAATCCGATGGGAAATCCACTTTGTTACAAATGATGATCTTCCAGATACTCTTCCAGGTTATTGAGACCCATTTTAAATCCGTCTTCAAAACCCATGGCCAGAATTTTTTCCAGGGCATCATCAGTCTTGGGAGTTATGGTAGCTTTTACATCTGTTCCCGCTCCGGCTGATCGGAATTCAACTTTCCAATTTGATTGTGGAAGTTCCACGTTGATAAACCCCTTTTCGTCTGTGAAAGAATCTGATCCTTCAAAACTTTTTAGCGCATGGATACTGGTATACTGAAATTTACCGTAGTGCTTTTCATCATTCGGTCCGATCATGGCATATTGCCATGAACCTCCGTTTTGAAAATCAAACTTGTTGGTTTCAGCACGCCATGGTTTTGGAGCCCACCATTGATCCAGTATTTCCTTTTTAGTCCATGCATTCCAAACTACATCGGGCTTAGCGTTGAAGTGTTTCGTGAACGTCATCTTCTTGCTCTTCAAATCCTTGTCGACTTTAACTTCAGTTGTAGTTAGCATAAAAGTGAATTTAAGTTTAACATTTATTTACGAAGAAGGAAGGTACTACATCATCATACCCTGGACATCGTAAAATGGATCAATGAAAGATATGCAGGATACATACCCTTATTTTCCGATGGATGGCCTGAAGATTTAGCGCTTATTAGTGTGGCAAATTTTCCTCACTTGTATGGGCTGTGATTAACCTGATTTAATGATTGCGCTGATTTTTACAAAGTTGCCATGTCTATCACAAACCTGTATCGCACGTCTCCTTTCAACATGCGTTCGTACGCTTTGTCAATATCCTTGATGTTAATCATTTCAATATCTGAGACGATGTTGTGTTTTGCACAGTAATCAAGCATCTCCTGGGTTTCAGGTAAACCACCAATACCACTGGCAGCAACACTCTTTCTTCCTCCCATTAAATCGAACGGGTGTAGTGATGTTGGTTCAGGCGGAATGCCCACCATTATGTGAGTGCCGTTTGTTCTTAGCAAGGATAAATATGATTTCAGATCATGCGGTGCCGAAACGGTATCGAGAATAAAATCGAACGATCTCCGGGCTGCTTTCATTTGTTTCGGATCTGATGTCAGTAAAAAATGATGAGCACCCAATTTTTTTGCATCTGCTTCTTTTGCAGCCGAAGTGCTCAGCACCGTTACTTCTGCACCAAAAGCAACTCCGAATTTAACGCCCATGTGACCGAGTCCTCCAAGGCCAAGCACAGCAAGCTTATGTCCCTTCCCTACTTTCCAATGTCGAAGTGGTGAGTAGGTTGTAATGCCAGCGCACAATAATGGAGCAACTGCTGCCAATGGAAGTTTATCTGAAACTGTGCAAACAAAATCCTGATGAACTACAATGGTGTTGGAATATCCTCCATAGGTTGGTGTGCCATCTTTTTCCCGTGAGTTGTACGTGCCGACAGAGCCGTTAAGACAATACTGCTCTAATCCCTGCTTGCAATTATCACATGTACGGCACGAATCAACAAGGCAACCTACGGCAGCGAGATCACCAACTTTAAATTTCTTAACGTCTTTACCCACCTTAACAACCTTTCCAACAATTTCATGCCCGGGCACCATCGGAAAAATCCCTGGAAACCATTCATCTCTGATCTGGTGAAGATCAGAATGGCAAACACCGCAGTATAAAATATCAAACTGCACATCTGCTGGACCAACATCTCGTCTCTGAAAATTCCACGGGGCTAAACTTGTTGTAGGAGTTTGGGCTGCATACCCTTTTGCGTTGATCATAATCGTAATGGTTATCGTTTTAAAGGTAGAGAGTCATTAGTCATTAGTCAATAGTCATTGGTCAATAGCAATGGCAATCGTTACCGGTTGCCGGTTGCCAGTCACCGGTAACCGGCAACTGGCAACTGGTAACTAACTCAAATCTTATTTTAAGAATCCAATGGTTACATCTCCATGCCGGAATTAATCCAAACTGTGTTAACTTTAACAAAACCCCACGTAATGAAACTCACTCACCTCATCCTGGGTCTATTGCTCTTTGCAATGGCGCCTGCCGTACAAGCCCAATCGCATTATGTTGTGATTGGTGCGTTTGCCAAAGAAAGTAATGCCAAAAAATTTAGTGGATATTCCCGTAGTCGCTTTTTCCAATCTACCTACGAGTTCAATCCATCACGCGGACTGTTCTACGTCTATGTCATTAAGACTGATGTCAAAAAAGATGCTTACGACCAGGTGAAGGTTTTACAACAAGAAGAGGCCTTCAGGGATAGCTGGGTATTTCATGGATCGCTTGGCAGGAATGAGCCTCTGGTTGTAGCGAAAGTTGAGCCGCGCGTTACGGAGCCTGAACCTGTTGTTTCAGAACCAGAAACAGCCCTTGTTGATTCGGCTGTTAGTAAACCTGAAGATAATCTCAACTCCGCAGAACCCATCGTTGAAGCTGTAATTACTCCACCGGCCACAGAAAAACCTAAACGCGTTGTAAAGGGAAAATTATTCAAGTTTGATATTCAGTCTCCAACCGGAGAGCCGGTTATTGGAAATGTACATCACGTGGATATGCGGAAAGGTCGCGACATTGCTTCCTACTCGAGCAGTGACTATAGTGATTTACCCAAACCAGCCGAGGAACCCATGACGCTGGTATGCGGAATTTTTGGTTACAAAGAAATAACACAGCTCGTAGATTATCAAAACCCTGCTCTCACTGAAGGTGCTACACAAGATTCAGAAAGTGCATGGGTAATCCCTTTTAAGCTCGAACGATTAAAAAAAGGAGATGTAACGGTGATGTATGACGTATCGTTCTACAAAGATGCAGTAATCATGCTACCACGATCGCAGGAAGAACTTGATGAGCTTGTTAATCTGATGAGTTCAAACCCAGACTATGTCATCAAAGTCCATGGGCACACCAACGGAACGAACAAACGCAAAATCATTTCATTGGGCAAAACAAGGAATTATTTTGACATGACAGGATCTGAACAGCAGAACGGATCCGCTAAAGAACTTTCCAAACAACGTGCAGAAGCTGTGCGCGATTATCTTGTTGAACACGGAATTGACAAATCAAGAATGGAAATTATGGCCTGGGGTGGATTGAACATGCTGGTGGGTGAAAACACTGCAGGTTCCAAACTCAACGATAGAATTGAAATTGAGATTCTGGAGGGCGGCTCTTAGGTCGTCCACCAGCGCAAAAATTTACCAAGCCAGGTTTTCGGCACAGGTCGGGTATCGATTGGTTTCTTGGGAGCAGCAGGTTGTTCTTTAACGGCTTTGGTGCGTTTGGTTTGCACCACCGCTTTTCTTTTCTCTTCGTAATGGCGTTTGCGCCTCTCTTTCTCTCGCTCAACTTCTTTGCGTCTTTTCTCCTCAGCTTCCCTGGCTTCACGCTCACGTTGCATCTCGATAGGATTTCTCCATTCGCGCGGCCTGTCACGTTTTGGATTTCCAGGTCTCTTTTGATTTCTCGATTTCCTATCTGGAGTGGGCAGTTGAATTACCGTGCTAGCCTCTGCTCCTTCTTCTGACTTCTCGGCCATTGGCTCCTTTTTCTTTGGCTCCGGTAATTCAATTTTTCCCAACACTTTTAAACCTGAAAGTTCGATCTTCTGCACCCGGATCACTTCGGATTCAGGATTGGTTGGTTGTTCAATAGTTTCAGGTTGAGCTGCAACCTCCGCTTGAGGACGTTCAGTTTCATCTGGCGTGATCTCTTCAGGCTCATCAGCCAGTTCCACCAAATGCGGTAAAGTACCGGGAGCAAAGTGGTTCACCACCAATTCGGTGTGATCACTTTCTATACGTGAATTCGAATTATCCTCGATCTGGATATTGTGCTGAGAGAGAAATTCAACGATTTGGGCCGGTCTTAACGATAATTTTCTGGCTAATTGTCCGAGTCTCATGAGGGATACTGGTATTTCGGATGCAAATATATCTATAGAAACTCCAAATCCGACAAGCTAAAAAACAGAGGCTAAAGTTTTTGGCGCCATTTCTTCTTTTCGGAATGCTGCTTTTTGCTTTTGATTCGTTTTTGAACCGAGCTTTTCGATGGCTTGGTTGCTTTCCGCGGCTTCGTCCGCTCAAATGCTTTGGCCAAAAGCCTGTCAAGTTTAGCCATAACAGACTGCTTATTCTCAAGCTGTGACCGGCTATCCTGCGAGGTCAACACAAGCACACCACTGGTGGTTAGTTTCGATCTCAATTTTTGAAGGATAGCTTCTTTTTCTTCCGCAGAAAGTTCAATTGATCTCGTTACATCAAAACTCAACGTTACCTTGCTGTTTACCTTGTTAACGTTTTGACCACCTGGGCCTCCGCTCCGCGAAACTTTGAAGACTAATTCGTGCTGTAATCGTTTAACAAAAGACATTCTTATAAAATCTAAAAGGAAGATACAACTTATGTTTTATCTTCAACAAAAATTCGAGGATGACTACTCGTTATAAAATATTGTTTGTCTACATGGCGAAATGCCTCGTGGGTATTATTCTGGCCTTCTTCATTTCTACCTTGTTAAAATCCTGGATCGACTACCCCTGGTTTCTGATTTCCATTATACTGGTCCTGTCACCGGAAGGAAAAGACGCCATGGAGCTTTCGCTCACCCGCATCAAGGCAAACTTAGTAGGTGCCGGTACGGGTGTAGTGGTATTGCTTTCACACATTCCAACTCCCTGGAACATCGCAGCCGGTGCCGGGCTCTCGTTATTTATATGTGACCAGCTTAAACTGAATGCAGGTGCCCGATCAACCCTCACGGCCATGATCATTATCTTACTCCATCCGGAAGGAGCACATCTTTGGGACTCCGCGTTAAGCAGGATTATTGCTGTGATCGCAGGAAGTATTCTCGGATGGCTCATCACCTACGTCTTTCATTCGATCTTCAGAATCAATGAGCCTGCGATGAACTCAGAGGCGGTGAAGGAAGAAAAGGAAAATTAACGTCACTTCGAGTGAGGTACGAACGAGAAGCCCCCTCCTTCTGTGCTGCTCACTCGGGCGTACTTCCCAGCTGGGGATTTCTCAGTCGCACACACCCACTTCCTCTGCAGCTCCTTCGAAATGACGAAGTGGTCCATTCTTTATTAATGTTAAATTGGCAATGACAGTGTTAAATTTTGTGAAAGCATCAAACCGCAGTATCTCTCACCTAATTCAGCATAGACCAATTAGTTACCGATTATTAAACGTACCTTTGCAGCGATAATCGTGAAATACGAGATTGCAACGTCATCCATTTCCCGTCCCTCCCGATAGCGGACGGCAGTCCAGGATCTCCTCGCAATGACGTTGTTTCTGCGAAATTTTTATACTTAAAACACATTCATGAAAACCTTTGAAACACTTGGTTTATCCAAGCGGTTGTCAGACGCTGTTCAATTGATCGGCTTCGAGACACCAACCCCTATCCAGGAAAAAGCTATTCCATTATTACTCACCGGTAACCGCGACTTCATTGGTCTCGCACAAACAGGAACCGGTAAAACCGCTGCCTTCGGGCTTCCGCTGCTTGATCTTGTTGACGAGGACTCGAAAGACACACAAGCACTCGTACTGGCCCCAACCCGCGAACTTGGTTTACAGATCGTAAGTGATCTTGAGAACTTTAGTGAGCGTTTCAAGAAACTCAATATTGTTGCAGTGTATGGAGGAGCGAGCATCAGCGAGCAAATCCGCAAAGTGAAGCGCGGTGCTCAAATTATTGTTGCAACACCTGGTCGCCTGATCGACTTGCTTGGGAAAAAAGCAGTAAATCTCACTACTATTAAATATGTAGTATTGGATGAAGCCGATGAAATGCTGAACATGGGCTTCAAGGAAGATATTGACGAGATCTTATCGACTACTCCCGACTCAAAAATTACATGGCTTTTCTCGGCAACCATGCCTAAAGAAGTTCGTGCAATCGCGAAGAACTACATGACGGATCCTGAGGAGATCACGGTGGGCGATAAAAATGCGGGTAATGCCAATATCGAACACCAGTATGTGATAACACAGGAACGCGATAAGTACAGTGCACTCAAGCGCATACTGGACTATACACCTGAAATTTTCGGCTTGATCTTTTGCCGTACCCGCATCGACACACAACGCATTGCCGAAAATCTGATGAAAGACGGATATAATGCCGATGCCCTTCACGGGGACTTGAACCAGGCGCAGCGCGATCGCGTAATGATGAAGTTCAGAAACCGGTCAGTTCAGATTTTGGTTGCAACAGACGTAGCAGCCCGTGGTATTGACGTGGACAATATTACCCACGTAATCCATATGAACATGCCCGATGAGATGGAGTTCTATACCCACCGAAGCGGTCGTACTGCCCGTGCCGGGAGAAAGGGAATTTCCATTGCCATGGTGACCAACCGTGAATCAGGGAAACTTCGTCAAATTGAAAAGATCTTAAAGACCACTTTCGTGAAGATTGCGGTACCAACGGGTCAGGAAGTTTGCCAAAAGCAGTTACTGGCACTCATGCATAGAGTACATGAAGTGAAGGTAAATGAGAAAGAAATTGCAGAGTTTTTACCTGCTGTATATGAAGAACTTAAAGACCTTACGCGCGATGAACTCATTAAGCGTTTTGCATCCATCGAGTTTAACCGTTTCCTCGATTATTATCGGAATGCTCCGGATTTAAATGCAGATGGAAAGAGCGTTGACCGCGGCACAGAACGCTATTCTACCGGTGATCGATACTTCATCAACCTTGGAAAAATGGACGATCTGGATGTTCCGACACTCCTGGAACTATTGGATGATTGCTGTGGCGTTACCAAGAAGAACGTTGGTAAAATTGACCTCAAGGGTGCCTATTCTTTCTTTGAAGTAGATAAGGAAAAAGGCCCGGATGTTTTGAAGGGTTTTCAGGGTATTGAGTTTGCGGGCCGTGCGGTTCGGGTAGAGCTTACCGAACAAAAAAGTGGTGGTAGCCGCAGACGTGACCGAGGTGAACCGGGTGATGGTGGCAGCCGCGAAAGAGGTTTTTCGCATGGTCGTAACCGAAGTATCAGCAGTCAACGCACCTTTGATGGAGGAAGGCGAAATGAGCGAGGTGGTGGCTCCAGAGACAGGGGTAATCGCGGTGGTTCTGGAGGCGACAGGAAATCAGGTAGCTATCCTAAAAAGAGATACTAAATAAAACAGAGTTTCATACAACTGCCTGCTAAAATTTTTCGATCAAAGAGTTGCATTCGTACGTATAGAATTGTGTAACTTTTCGACTCTAAATAAACTTTGCTATGGCTAAGAAGAAAAAAGTTGCTAAAAAATCTAAAGCAAAACCAGCTAAGAAAGCTGCGAAAAAATCTGCTAAGAAAGCAGGTAAGAAGTCTGTAAAGAAAGCTGCTAAGAAAAAAGCTGCTCCTAAAAAGAAGAAGGCTGCTCCTAAAAAGAAGGCAGTTGCTAAACCAGTAGCTGCTCCGGCACCAGCACCAGTTGCTCCGGTTGCACCATCTCCTACTCCTTCTCTTTTTGGCGGAGAGAACAGCGGTTCAGGCATGTAATTTCCAGCTTACAACCAGTAACAAATAAGCCCTCTGACATGTCAGAGGGTTTTTTGTTATAAATGAGATAGACTTTTTTCCGGGAATTTACCCTGAATAGGCCTGAAGAATTTTAAAATATGGTCAAAGTCGGCCTCCTGATTATCGGTGACGCGAAAAGGTTCTGCAAACACCACTTGCTTATTCGCATAGTCAAGGCCTACCATGACGATGGGCACGTTCGCTCCTTTGGCTATGTTATAAAACCCGGTGCGTAATTTATCAACCCGTTTGCGGGTTCCTTCCGGAGAGAGTGCAATACCAAATTCATCATGTTCATTAAAAACCTTCACAACCTCCTCCACCATATTTTTGTTCTTGCTCCTGTCAACCGGATAACCGCCAAGCCACCGGAAGATGAAGCCAAAAGGAGGATCAAACAGTTCCTTTTTCCCTAGGTACCGGGCCTTTTCCAACCGCAATGCCTTTCGAAACAATACACCAATAATAAAATCCCAGTTGCTGGTGTGCGGTCCTACGATAACTACATACTTTTTCAGTTCATACGGAAATTGACCGGCAGCTTTCCAGCCGGCCAGTTTAAGTATGAGGTAACAAATCTGCCGAAGCATAACCTTACAAATGTTTCCCTGAAAATCGGATGAAGAACGATGTGCCCTGATGCAACTCACTAGAAACAGTTATGACTCCTCCCAGTTTATCAACGGCTTTTCGTACGATATAAAGGCCCAATCCATTCCCTTTCGATCGCTCATTTGCACGGAAATACATTTCAAACATACGCCCCAGGAATTCCTCCGGAATACCTTCACCATTGTCTTGCACTTCCATCACAACTTCACCTCCGGATGAATAGGCCTTAAACCGAATGAACGGGTCACTCTGTCCGCTGAAAGAAATTGAATTCTCAACAAGGTTTTCAATGATAATGCGGAGCAATGCCGGATATGAATAAAACGCTCCCTTCAATTCAATCTCACATACGGTCTTAATGTTCTTCCGCTGTAATGATTCGCGAAACCCGTCACATACAGTATCAAATATATCCTTCAGAAAAACTTCTTTGTATACCAGCTCTTGTCCGCCTACATCACTGATCGACTGAAGTTTAACCAGCATCTTATCAAGATTATGCGCTGTGTCATTCACTTTCGAAAAAAGCTCCAGCGGGTTTGGGTCTTTGATGGTGATCTTGGCAACTTCAGCCAATCCCATAAAGGTTGTCAGTGGCCTTCTGAAATCATGTGACGCTCTGTAAAAGAAAGTATCAAGTTCTTTGTACGCTTGTTTTAATTCAGTGGTTCGTTCTTCAACTTTATCCTCCAGGCTTCTGTTGATTTGCGAAATGGTCTGATTGGCCTCTGTGAGCTCTTCTGACTGCGCCTGAATCTCCTCGTTCTTTTCAATGACTTGAGAATTCAATAGGGTTAATGAATGGTTGGATTCTGCAAGTTCTTCCGATTGAGCCTGTATCTCTTCATTTTGCTCACTGATCTCCCGATTCAGTTTACGCATGCTTCTGGCATTTCGGTAAGTGATGAATAAAACCAACGAAACGAGAGTAAGCCCTATAGTTGCGGAGGCGATGATCAGAAATTGAAACTTGAGTCTTTCATCCTGAACTTCCAGCTGACTTTCCTGAAGAGCTTTCTCATTATTAAGTAATTTGATTTGTTGATCTTTCTTTTCCAATTGATATAGCGCCTGCATCTCAGCTAACTTGCCTGCACTGGTTGCAGAATAAATGGTATCGTTCAATACCTGGTATTGTTTTCTATACTCCAGCGCTTTCTTATAGTCGTGTTTTGCTTCATACAGGTCTGCAAAATACATCACGTTATTTCTCATCAACAGCTTCGATTGCGTTTGGGTAGCCAACAAATACGTTTTCTTAAGATAAAACTCAGCTTCATCCATTCTGCCCTTCTTAATTAATAACTCAGCGATAGAATTATAAGAAATACCCATACTAAATGCATTGCCGATTCGCTCTTCGATCGCAATAGCTTCCTTCTGCAAGCTAAGCGCCTTGTCAATATTCTGCTGATCTACATAAACAAGCGACATGTTAAAGATGGAGGCTGCAATCCCTTCCCTGTATTGAATCTCCTGGCGGATTTGCCTGGCTTCATTATGTTCCTGAATTGACTCAGTATATTTTTTCTGCAAGTAGAAAATCAAACCTCGCACATTATGGCAGCTTGCTACTCCGTATCGGTCACCAATTCTTCTACAAATCGTTTCTGCCTGATCAGCATAATCCAGCCCAAGCTTGTAATTACCCTGATCCTTATAAATCCATGCAAGCTGAATATAGATTCTCGCTGTCTCATAAATCAGGTTATGCTGTTCTGAAATCTTCAATCCCTGGAAAAAGTATCGATTAGCAATATCGTACTCAGTCATCTTCAAATAGATTATACCAATTTCTGTCAAAAGTTTTACCTGTTGCGGAGGGTAACTGTAGGTGTTCGTTAGTTCAAGCGCTTCAATTGCATAGGTAAGTGCTTTTGGGAAGTTTCCTCTTTTAGAATCCAATTCAGTTTTGTTGATCAAACATTTTATCGAATGATAGCTGTCCTGTAAATCATCTGCCGAAGCGCACATGCTGGAGAAGTAAACTTCCGATTGATCGAATTGCCCGAGATTATTGTAAGCCTCTCCATAAGCACTCTCAATATCAAGTTTCAGGTAAGGATTCGGGTTATCCTTCAGAATGACCATCGCACTATCGAGATACGCCAACCCTTCCTTATTTTCCCACAGAAGAATACGCAGGTACGCAAGATTTTTATAAAGGGTTGCGAGGCGATATTTTTCAGCCTTTCCAAAATTCCTGATCGCCAATTGATATGAAATTCTGGCCGAATCAAACATAGCCTGATCGCGAAAAGTATTTCCCAGTAAGTTTAGATTGTATACAGTAATCCCATCAGCATCGTTGGCCTTAACCGCATGCGATTTTCGGTAATTCAATATCGCCCATCGATGCATACTTTTGCTCGCATACCCCATCCCCACCATGGTGTATGCAAACTTGAGGCCTTTAGGATAGTCTATCTCTGTGGCAAGCGTTAGTGCCTGACCAGCATAGTATGCAGCAATGCTATCATTAAAATCAAAGTATTGATAGGACAGCTCATTTAATGCATCTACCCTTTTCTCACCGGTTATTCCGGATTCTAACAGGCTGATCAAGCTGTCCTTTACTTCGCGTTGCGCAACGGCTTGCACAATGAAGAAAACGCTAAAAATAAAAAAGCAGGTAAGC